>JBCCVR010000029.1:0-45683 GCA_039194995.1 Cyanobacteria bacterium P01_E01_bin.42
GCAATTTGCCAGGAGGCTTTAGAAATGGCTATTCTTCATGAAGAACTTGAAATCCAAGCGCTTAAAGATACCGATTTGATCGAACGCTTGCAAGCCGAGAAGAAAATTTTGCTTAAGAAAGTGCGTCAAGAAGGACTTGAATTGGGGATTCGCTCCAGTTCCAAGCTCTCCTATCAAGATTTCCGCCATTTTGAACGGGTTATGCCCATGGCTGAAGCGTTAGACGAAGAAGTTTTGGATTATCTCTGGACGTTCCTCGATCGCAAACAATATCCCGAACAAGCTCGATTGCAAGATCGCGATTTTGCCTACTTGCTGAAAGTCGATCCCCAAAGTCGGGTTGCATTTGCACAAGGATGGTTAGAAGGCGTGTTGACCATTTGGGAAAATCTGAAAGCTCATGTTGAAAAAAGCCAATAACGGTTGGATTTGCAAAGATCGACCCTCTATACTTGCGTAAGATGGTCTGGCTGCATCGATGCTTGGGAATGTTTCCAGCTAGACTTGCCATTCGCCTGTATGCGGGGGTTTGTCCGAATCGTTTGACTGAGTTTTGGAGAAATTCTGGATTATTTGGGTTGTCGATCGCGCAGTTGAGTTTACTATAAAATTCGGACTGGAATAGTGTCGAGACGATACAATAAAGGCTCGAGAAAACGCTTAAGACTGCAAATCATCCGGCACGGAAAAAACTCATGGAATCACTGGCATATACATACGCTGCCCTCGCTTGGGAAGAAGAGACTCCAGAATTGAGAAAAGTGAATTGGGTGGGGGCAACATCTGCCCTCGCCATTGTTGCTTCGGTGCATTCAGGGGTTGCACATGGGAACGAACTTGCACTGCCTCAATCTTTTGAGTCGCCGGATTATACCCAGTTTGTCTCGGAAGATTTACAAGCCGATTATTCTGCCTCGACATTGGGGACAACAACAGCACCCGAAACCTTCGCTTGGGATCTATCAGTCCGAGAAACGCTGCGATCGCCTCAGTTGCCGGAGAATTTCAGCAATGCGATCGCCCCGGAAATCGCGCCCCCAGAAATGATTGAATCGAGTCCGATCGTTGAAAAATACACAAAATCCCACGCCCCCAAAATTCAACCTCAAGTCACCCCGGAAAATCTAGAGATCGCGAAAGTCTCTGGAACTTATCCCCGCCCCTATTACAGCCGCACGAAAATCCCCGAAGAACAGAAAATTACTCCCTTTAATTTAGTTCATCGCGCCTACAATGGCGGTTTTCGAGATTCGGGAATTCCGGGTTACAGCACTTTCATTCATTCCACTAAATCGGGAAAAGTGGATGCTAAGGATTTGATCCGGGCGGGAATCATTCAAGGAAGGTTGACCAATCAAGACTTATACGATCCGAGTTATTTAAGTGCCGTTCGCGCCCATCTCAAAGATTTAGGGTTGTAAACCATGCCAAAATTAACGATCGTCGGTCTCGATTGTGCCGAACCTTCCCTCGTTTTCGATCGCTGGCGAGAATACTTGCCCAATTTATCGCGCCTGATGTCCGAGGGAACTTATGGGAAGTTAGAAAGCTGTATCCCTGCCATTACCGTCCCGGCATGGAATTGTATGATGAGCGGGCGCGATCCCGGAGAATTGGGAATCTACGGCTTTCGCAATCGTGTCGATCGCAGCTATGGAAAAATGGCGATCGCCAATGGCAGTTTTGTCAAAGTTCCTCGGCTCTGGGATATCTTGGGAGATGCAGGGTGGAAGGTTGCCGTATTGGGTGTTCCGGGAACTTATCCCCCCCAATTGATTAACGGGGTGTTGATTTCTTCTTTTCTCACGCCCGATACCCAAGCAGATTTTACCCATCCTTTGGGGTTAAAAGCGCAAATTAACAAGCGCTTCGATCGCTATCTCTTCGATGTTCCTAATTTTCGCTCTCTCGATAAGCATCGCATCCTTAAGGATATTTATCACTTATCTAATCAAACCTTTAGTTTAGCGGCCTATTTATTAGATGAATATCAACCGGATCTGTTGACTTTTGTAGAAATGGGGGTCGATCGCATCCATCACGCCCTTTGGAAGCATATGGATTCCCGTCATCCCCTGCACGAACCCGATTCTCCCCTCCAAAATGCCATTTTTGATTACTATCGCCATATTGATGATTGCATTGGCAAATTACTTGCCTATTGTGAAGAAGATACCGCGATTTTAGTGGTTTCCGATCATGGCGGACAGCCGTTAATGGGAGGCTTTTGTTTGAATGAATGGCTGTATCGCGAAGGTTATCTCGCCTTTAAACAAAAACCCATTTCTCCCACAACTCTCGATGGATGCGATATCGATTGGGGCAACACCAAAGTTTGGGGATCGGGGGGCTATTATGGGAGAATCTTTCTGAACGTTTTGGGGAGAGAACCCGAAGGAACGATTCCGTTAGCTGAATACGAGCAAACGCGATCGCAATTGGCAGAAAAGTTAGAAAATATCCGCGATCGCGATGGCAATTTATTAGGGGTGAAAGCCTTTAAACCCCAACAAATTTATCGCCGAGTGCGGGGAATTGCCCCGGATTTGATCGTTTATTTTCAAGATATGGCATGGCGATCGGTGGGGACAGTCGGGGTTAATTCTCTGTATACCCTCGAAAACGACACCGGGCCCGATGATGCCAATCACGCAACCCAAGGCATGGCAATTTTTTACGATCCGCACAAGCCGGGGAAAGGAAAATATTTAGAAGGTGCAAGTATTTACGACATTTTACCCACCCTTTTAGACCGCTATCAAATTGAAGCCCCCAAAAAATTACGAGGTAAATTATTAGCTTGGTAGGATTTTAGGGTTTTGGGTTAACTCACCAGTAACACGGGAAGAAGCGATCGCGATCGCATCCAAGGGGTAAGAAAATTCAGCAAAATGTAGGAATCCGTTCCGATTAGCTTGAAGTCTCTAATAGAGAACGAGAAGCTAATTTTATCGTGGGGAGTCCGATCGTGAAATACATTACGCCTTTATTCTGGTCATTGCTGGCAGTTATCGCCTTGATGGAATTTTCTGGGTTGCGGGCAGTTGAAGAAGTCGCCCTCAATTCTCTCCCTTCTCTCCCTTCGTCAAGTGCAGAGATGCCAATTTTAAAATAGTCTACCGAGAGTTCGACGATCCCCAATCCGATCTTTACCAAGGACTGCCAATTGTAGTGAATGCACTCCAATAATAAGGGTGATCGAAACGGCGATCGCCTCGAGCAAGTAATGCGGGTGGCAGGTCAAAACGACCTTCGGGAAAGTGCAATTGTCCGTTTTCAAAACGGGTTTCTCCTCGTAACAAACTGAGTTGTGCTTGCCTTAAGGCTTCTACTTTAATCGCCGCACTATCTAACTGGGAATAAAAGCCCGTCATGAGGGCTAAAGTTGCCTCATCGCTAACATACCAAAGACTGCCAACCGCCGTTTTTACCCCCGTCGCGATCGCCAGTCCGGCAAACCCCAATTCTGACTCGAGATCCCCCACCGCAGTCCGACAAGCACTGAGAACCAATAACTCAATTTGCGGGTCGTTTAATCCCAATTCTCGAAAGCGCGTCAGGGGTAATTTTTCATCCCAAAACTGAATGTAAGAATTTTCTGCTTTACCGGGTTTAAATTCCCCGTGGGTGGCGAGGTGAACCAGTCCGAAAGAATCTCGCGATCGCGCCCTTTTCAGATTCTCGGCGGTAAAATTTTCGTTCAGATAAAACTCACCCGGCCAAAGTTCATTCCCCACTAATTCTAACTCCGTCGGCACTGCGGGCAAATCCTCCAATTCAGCAAAGCGATCGGCCCCCATTGCCAACACGGGACGATCTTTAATGTCGCTATATTCGGGTGCCGTGAGAAAGAAACTGGGCATCATTCCCACGCTATAGCGATCGATAATAAAGTTCTCTCCGTCATGTAAGGCAGCCAGAGGCAGTGTACGCAATCCTCCATCTAACACAAAAGATAAACTATCTACCCCGCGTTCTTCCAATTCTTCTGCAACCGACCCCACCAACCAGCGATACATTTGTCTGGCGGGGTCGAGATAAGCATCGGGACGGCGGATATTCGTGACGGTACGGCGAAAGTTTTGGGCGACGGAAAGAGCTTTTTCCCGGGTCACTTCGGGAAAATGGCGGCGAATGGGGCGATCGCTGGGGGTAATGACCAATAAATGCAATTCGTCATCGGCAGAAGGTTCGAGTTTAACTTGTGTTTCTCCATCTTCTCGGGGAGAAAAACGCCAAAGTTCGTTTTCTTCCAACCCCGAATTTTTTGGTTTGAAATAGGCATAAATAACGGCGGGGATGATGCCATTAGTCACTTCAATCCCGCGTAAAATATTTTGAGCCTCCCGCAAAATAATCGGTTTTTCTTCTCCAATATCGAGATGCTTTTTATATTCTTGGGAAAAGGTTTCCTCAATTTCAATAAAAACCGCTTCATCATTCAGAGAAGAAATATTTGCAAGTACAGGTCGAGCAAATTGTAACGGCGATCGCGGCTGTAAGCTCAATTGAAAATCGGGAAAGCCAATCTCAGAAAGAAGATTAGTATTCACAATCGTTGAATCAGCTTGAACGATATTATTGGATAAATCTGGATCTTCACCTTGAAAAGTATCGCTTTGAATAAAACTCAAAAAAGTTAGATCGAAGACATCGGGATCGGACGCTTGACCGACTAATGTTAAAGTAGCAAGACTTGCTTCGTCAATCAAATTGTAATCACCATCAACATTACCAATTGTCCAGAGTCCGAGATTATTTGCCAGCATTACGCTGCCATCAGAAGGATTAATCGCATTGATAGTAAATCCAGATGGTAAAATACTGGTGACAAAAACACCGCCGACGGGATCGGGACCGAGATTTTGTACCGCTAAAACAACGCCAATATCCGTATTAATTTCTGGAGTTGCCGTACTGACAATTTGCGAAATTTGTAAATCAGCCGTGACTTCTACCGATCCGATATCAACCAATGTTCCGCGAGATAATCCCCGTTGATCCGTACTGGGAGTTCCTGTCGAACTGCCCGTATTAATCGCCGGACTTCCGGGAAGAGGAATATGGGTTTCAGTCTCTCCGGTATAATTTCCGAGAGGAGAAAGAACGGGATCGAGAGGATTGCTTGAAGTTCCAGAAAGCGTACTAGAATTGTTAAATTCACGGGTATCGTCAACGCCGATGAGATTATTACCGAGATCGCTTAACACGCTATTATTAGTAATATCGCGCTGACTGGTTTGATTGGTAGAAGTATTCCCCGCAATAATCGTATTGCGAATGTTAGCGATCGCAGAATCCGCTCCTCCCCCAAGTTGTCCATTGAGAATTCCCGCTCCATTATCGGTACTCATATTGCCATAGACCGTACTATTAGAAAGATTGAGAATACCAGAAGTACTGCCACTCCCAGCATTAGATATTCCTGCACCTCGATTGCCCGCACGATTTCCCGAAATCGTAGAATTTTGAATGGTTGTAATCGACAAACTATTTGAAATCCCACCCCCATTATTGCCCGCACTATTTCCCGAAATTGTACTATTCGTCAGAGAGGAGATTTCACCTTGTATATTGCTAATCCCACCCCCATTATTGCCCGCACTATTTCCCGAAATTGTACTATTTTCGATGGCTGCAACCCCATTTAAAATATCAATCCCACCTCCGAATGAAGGAGCAGAATTTCCAGAAATCATGCTATTATAAATCGTAATTTCTCCACTGTTATAAATACCTCCACCACTATTGATTTGAGCAATATTACCAGATATCGTGCTGTTATAAATTTCTAATTGACCATTATTTCCAACAGCAATTCCTCCGCCTACATTATCAGCAGTATTATTAGAGATGATGCTATTATTAATATTTGCTGTTCCTTGAAAAACAGAAATAGCACCTCCGCGATCGCCAGATGTATTATTGGTAATGATACTATTATTAATATTGAGCGTTCCTTCACGAACTAAAATTGCCCCTCCATCATCTGCGACTCCACCCGCTCCATTTGCATAGCCGTTACGAAGTTGTAAATCATTCAGGGTTAATGTCGCATTATCGCGAACTGTGACAATATTAAAATCTCCGTGAGACGCATCTCGTTCAAGAATCGATCCAAAGCCATTAATCGTTAAAGTGTCTCGAATATCAAACAAGCTACCGCTTAATGAAAAAAAGGTATTAGCAGTTAAGTTAATTGTATCGCTGACCCCATTACCATTCGCGATTGCAATCGCACTATTTAATTCTGTGTAGTTACTTGCCGTAAAAACAGCTAAGGTGTTTTTATAAGTGTCTAAAATGGAAGGTCTAAAGGCTAAATTTGCTTCAATATTGCCGATTTTCTTTTCAAAAACCCAATCTCCTCCTAATGCCGCATTTCCCGTTAAATTGGTTGAAGCCGCAACATCTGCACCTGTTTCCGTGGCAATGGTTTGAATTAAAGATTGACCGACCTCTCCTAATGCTGTCAAACAGCTATAAAGTAAAATATCGGCTTCTGGAGTTAATGCACTTCTCCAACTACGCAAATCGTCTCGATACCGATCGATCGTTTCTCCCGATACATAAGCATTTCCCAACCAAAAATCACCCTCATTTCCTTCTGAGAGGATATGAATTTCATCAACTTGACGATCGCCTTCAGAAATTTGCGCTAAGCGATCGCTAATGACTTCTATTCCATTCTCTTCCCGCGTAACTACAACAGAAACCGTTCCGGGTTTGCCACTATAGAGAAAATCTTGGTAGTCTTCAACCAACGCATCAATAAAAACATAAGCCAAAGGATCGTCCGTATTTTCGGGAAATATCGTCACCGTTGGCGCACTTCTCGTACCCTCTCCCGTTAAGATTAAAGGGTTTGCTTGCTTGACAACATCCACCCGATTTGCTGCCATTAAATTCACCGTCTCGCCGCGAATTGCACCGCTAACAAATACGTCGCCATTTTGAGGTGTTGGTAAGTCTGCGATCGCATCTTCAATTCCCGGTGTCGTTAATAATTTGGGGAGTTCTAACGGTGTAATTCCGGCTGCTACCTCTTCAGCAGGTAATTCTACACTTAAAAGCGTCCCGGCTTGGGAAATGCGAATCAAATTCGTCCCCGGTACGGCAGCTAGGGTAATATCGCCTCCCGGTGCGGAAATCGTTCCCGTATTGATAATCGTTCCACCAATTAACGCGATCTTATTTCCCGTTTGAACAGCTAAATTTCCCTGATTGATAATCGCACCAGGATTCTCGCTGAGGAAGGCAAAACGATCCGGATCGCCGATTAAATCTTGATAATTATTTTCTCCCGTGGTATTAAACCAACCGCCAGCAAAACCGATGCGATCGCTAGTTGTTGCTAAAAAAGAACCGGGAACATTTAAACTCGCATTCCCACCGAAAATCATCCCCGCAGGATTCATTAAATAAAGATTGGAATTTCCTCCCGTCACTTGAATTAAACCATTGATAACGGAAGGATCTCCCCCCGTGACTCGTCCTAAAATATTTTGAATATCTGGCGCGGAAAGAAAATCGGCAATTTCACCACTGTTTAAGCCAAACTGCTGGAAAGAATGAAAGAGATTATCTTGCGATCGCGTTCCACCTTGAATGCGATAGATATTTCCTTCCTGATTCGCGATCGTTCCTGTTGTATCGTCGCTAGTAATCGATTGAGCTAAAGTAAAAGAATGAGCGGCGAGACCCATAAAAATTATCGTCATTCCGCCGATCGCGCGCCAAAAATATGCAAGCATCACCGTGTTTTAGATTTGGAAGCCAAACATTAAAATAGATGCCTTAACCCTTCATTATCTTTCCCCATTTTTCCGGCTAGTATAACAATTTTCTCCCAATTTGAGTGTAAATTGGCTTCAGAAAATGCTTAACAAATTCTCATGGTTTTGTCAACTTTTGCGGCACTGAGAAGCAAAGCGATCGCGTTTTAGTTGTTTTGGTTTAAATCAACTGCGATCGCAACTGTCCAAACAACTCTTATAAATATAAAAAAAAGTGAGATAAAAAACTAGAATCTTCTTCCCAAGTAAACCTAGAACAAAATTGGTATTGAAATTAACAGAAATTTTGCCCCCACGTTTTTTCCCATTACTATACCGGGAATTGAAGCTCAATGACATTGCTGAGGGCATCGATTGCTTAAGAGGCAATCGGGATTTGAGTTATCCAAGTTGAGCTTCATTCTACAACCAATTACCCACAAGGATAAAAGGCGACCAAAAATAGGGATGCTGGTATTCTTCGCTCCACAAAAGTTCTAATTGGGCAAGACGCAATGCTTCTGCTTTATTGACTTTATCTCCAGAGCGAGTTGCTCGATTTAACTCTTCGTAAAACTTGGTAATTAACTGTGCTGTCGAGCGATCGTTGATGTTCCATAGAGTTGCAATTGTGCTGCGCGCACCTGCTTCAAAAGCGGCTCCAGCCATTCCTAAAGTCGCGCGTTTGTTGTCTGCTGCCGTCCGACAAGCACTAAAAATTAATAACTCAATATCTTTCAAGCCCGAAGGATCTTTGACTCTCAATAATTGACCCAATTTTTCTAGATCGATTTGCCGATCCCATGCTAGGATAAAAGTCTCTTTAGCACTCAGTTCAAACTGACCGTGAGTTGCAATATGGACGATGGGAAAATTGAGAGAATTGATTTGTTCTCGCAGTAATTGACTGGTGAATTCTGCATCTAAAAACGTTTCGCTTCTGGGGATAGAATTAGCGATCGCGTCAATTTCATCTCGAACATAATTAAGATTGCTCCATCCCTTAGCATCGGTAAAATCACTTCTTCCTGCTGCTAAAACTCGTAAAGTATTGAGATCGATGCTTCGCGGTTCTAATAATTGCAAACTGGGAGTGACAGCAACAGCATATTGCTCGATGAGATATTGTTCCTTTTCGCTATCGTAGAGGGCTGCGATAGGGATATTTCGCAAAGCATCATCTAAAACAAAGACCAATGTATTGATTTTATGATCCTGAAGATAGTTTTCAAGAGGTCTTATCAACCACTCATAAACTTCGCTTAAATTAGTCAGGTCATTTTCTGCCGATATTGGCGCATTACTCAGTTTTGTGTTTATAATATTGCTTTGAGTCCAAAATTGATGGGGGTACTCTGCTTGTTGGCTATAATATTTCAAAGACTCATCGGGTAATGATTTGCTATACAGCGATTTCTGTGACGATCGCGGATCGGGCAAAGAGAGAATGACCTCTAAGCGATCGCGAAGATCGATTGTATAAATAACAGCAGCTTCATCATCAAGATCGTCAATTTTGATGCCCTCAGCTTGAGTGCAGTTATCTTGTAGAAAACTTTCCAATTGGATTAATTGTAAGGATTCAATAATCTCTCGTGCTGAATTTAATTGGTCTTGCGTTGGAGGGGTTTGCGATCGCAATTCTAGCGCAGCCAATTCTCGATAAATGGGTTCAACTTTATCTCGCAAATCGTATTGAATTTCTCGATTCAGAGCCACTAAATCTTTTCGCAGTTCATTCAAATTTCGATAGGCTTCTCGATAATGCCAGATCGCACTATTATCTTGCTTATATTGGGAAATTCGTCCCAACTGCCATTCTAATTGATAGTTAATTCCCCGTGCTTCTCGTTCTCTAGACTTGATAATTTTGAGTGCATCGCGAGTATATTGTTCTGCCTTCTCTAAGTTTGAGTTATTAATGGCTTTATGTTGTTTGCTTGCTTGTTGGTATTCCCATTCATATAGCGCGCCGATATACCCCAGTGCGGAACTCATTCCCTGCCAATCCTCGCGATTCTTTGCTTCTGTAACAATCTTCTCTAATTGCGTTCTCAGTTTGGTAAAATCAGGGGATTCCGAACAGCTTAAAACGCGGATGTAATCCATTGTTAGATGCGCCTGTACGGGATTTGTTGGCGATATTGTTAATAAACGATCTAAGTGCGATCGCATTTCTTCTATATGAGAATCTTCTCTAATTTCCTGCGCCAAACTTAAATAATTCAAACGGGATTGTGCGATCGCATAACTCAGCTTGGGGTTATTGGAGTCGAGACTCTCGTTATCCCAATAAAACTTCAAAGCATTTTGATAACGAAGATTGGGTGCTTGGGTTCGACACAGATGAAAGTCAAAATTGGGGGGATTTTGAGCATCAGTTGCAGCACGAATGCGATTGCCAAAAGCGCGTTCTGTATCTCCCAAACTTAAATTAATTGCTGCTAACTGTTCGTCAAATTCAGGACTTTTTGCAGTATCTAAACTACTCTGTAAGACTTTAAGAGAAATTTCCAATTCTCCCAGCGATCGCAGGACATTCCCCAAACGATATCCGGCGATGATACTGAGGCGATCGCGAGGAATTTTTAAGGCTTGTTCCAGTTGTCGAGTCATTTCGCACTTAGCACCCTCAATGCCGAGAATCCCGGCAATGCGATCGCAGTTGTCATTTATTGAGGATTCGTCGGGAATGGGTTGTAATGCTTGCTCGAGTTGAATAAACTGGGCACAATTCAAATTTGTAATTCCCGGAAATCTTTGCAAACGTCCCTGTATTCCTCCAGACTCCAGCAGGAGATTGCAAGCGCGATCGTAATTGCCCAGGGATTGTAACGCGCGAGATTGATGGAGCAAACTCTGTCGTACTCTTTCGAGATCCTCGATGTTTTGATAAGTTCTCTCGGAATCTTCCCACTTTCGCAAAGCGCGATCGTATTCTCCTCGATAGAAATCCAATTGCCCAGAAATGTCCAAAGTTTGACCGTAAATTGCTTCTCTCGTATCAGTGCTGGGTAGGTTTTCGAGAATAGCTAAACTTGTATTAATTGCCTCTTCTGCGGCTTCCCATTTTCCTCGTTGTTGATGTTCTCGGGCGCGATTGCTTAACTCAACGGCTTGGTTGATTTTTTGCACGATCTCTACTTCATCTGCATGGGTTTGAACGAGAAAGGGGTTTTGAGCCAAGGCGATCGCATGAAAACTTATCGCCAAGAGTATACCGCACAAGACCATTGAAACCCAGCGAATTTGCCATAAACGAGCAGTCCTAAAATTTAAAATGTGACTCCGGAGCGAATTAAGAAAAGAAAGCCATTTTCTTGCCATGTTCTATCTCGCGAATCTGCCTCTATGAGGGGTAAGCCCCAATATATTGTAACAAAAGAATTTTGATTAAGTTCCCAACGCAGACCCGCACCGACAGAAAGGAGAGTTTCAGAAAAGAGATCTTCGCGTTCCGGCGCACTCCAGACAGTACCATAATCCAAAAACGGAGTCACTTGCAGCACGCCCCAAGGATCGCCGGACTTACCGAGAAGGGGATATTGCAACTCAATCGAGGCAAAGGCACCATTATCGCTGGAAAAGAGGTCTTGACGGTATCCTCGCACGCTTCCCAACCCGCCGATCGCAAATTGTTCGGATCCCAAAAGCGGGCGATCGGCAAACTGTACGTTTCCTTGTATTAACAATTGCGTATCGGGAGCGAGACGGCGCAACCACAGTCCTTGAATTTGCCCCGAAAGGAAACGACTATCGGGAGATTGTTCGTTAATGATGGAGTCGAGCAGATCGAGTCCGACATTCAGTTGACCGCGCAACAAAAAAACTTCTACATTGCTGAGCTTCTGCCATTCCACCCCAAAACGCAAAGCCG
This sequence comes from Cyanobacteria bacterium P01_E01_bin.42, assembly GCA_039194995.1. GTDB lineage: Bacteria > Cyanobacteriota > Cyanobacteriia > Cyanobacteriales > Spirulinaceae > CCY15215. The sequence continues at coordinate 11,653 of JBCCVR010000029.1, forward strand.
AGATGCGAGTATTGCCTTCTGCGTCTGCTCCTTCGGAAAGGGGAAAATCAAAACCGAGAATTGAGGTTTGACTGTGGCGATGGGAGGCGTTGATACTGACTGCTAATTCTTCCCCTGCCCTTTGATAGAGGGGTTGGCGCAAGGTGAGGTCGAAATAGCGAGAGTCTCCCCGCAAATTAATCGTTTTAAAGGGTTCTTCGATCACGCCACTAGAACTCTCTCCGAGGGCTAGAGTTAAGGTGCCATCCCGGGGGTTGAGAGGTAAAGTGTAGCTCACATCAAAATTATTGCTACCGTCGGTGTTCCCGTAACTGAAACTCAGGCGATCGCCAAAACCGAGAAGATTGGCTTCTTCGATTTGGCCGCGACGGCGAAAGGTGCCGATACTGGGAGGGCGACCGTTATCGAGACTTGCCCCTAGGGTAAAGGTTTGCGCTTCTGTGAGCCGGACTTCGAGGATGTGGCTTTCGATCTGGGTGCCGAGAATGAGTTCGGCGGAAATATCGGCGATGAGGGGATCCAGTTGCAGTTGTCGCAGGGCATCAAGGAGTTGGTTGACGTTGAGGGGACGGGCGGCGAGGGCGAGGCGATCGCAGATATAACCATCTCGCAGGCGACGGCGATCGCTTTCTCGAATCAGGCGAATACTATCCAATCCTCCCTCAACAATAACGATTTTAATGTCCCCATTTTCGACGGTTTGCGGGGGCGGAACGGCAAAAGTATTGATATAGCCGCGATCGTTGTATTCTTCGGTAATGCGTGCCGCAGCCCGACTGATATCGGGAAAGGTGAGATTGTTGAGATCGATCGCCTCTTCCGAGTCTTCGGGATCGGCTAAAAATGCGAGGAGTTGGCGATCGCTAAAGACGGTATTGCCAACAAATTCAAAACGCAAATTTTGAGTATCGGGACTCGATAGTACGGGGTTCTCGTCTTCTGGAGGTGGGGGGACGGCTTCGAGGAGTCGGTTGCGTTTGGCGGCAGTATCGACAGGACATTCGCGGAGGCGATCGCTCGGTTCGTCTAGGGCGGATTCGTCTTCTTGCTCAAATTCTACCTCATCAGAGTCGTCCAATTCCGGCTGTGCGGGGAGATCGCGATCGCGCGGGGGAAAGTTCGGATCGGGTATATCCGGCTGGGTTTGGGCAATTTCTAAGGCATTGGCGGCAACGGGGAGGAATATGGATCCGAGGAAGAAGGGATAGTAGAGCGCCCCGATCGCGATCGTTCGTGTTTTAATCATTGCATCCTGTAGGCAAGGCGGCAGATATTTGAGGGGTGTTTTCGATTGGGGCTTCCGTGAGAATCAGTTGCCCGCTATCGTTAATGTACCAACCTCTGGCGAGGAGGAGTTCGCGCTCGCTCCTCTCTACGGGTTGGCGATCGGCGGGTGCGATCGCTTGTCCTGCACTGGTGACGGGTGCGATCGCGCTAATCAAGCCATCATCGCTACTGGTAAGGGCATCGGCAGACCCGGAAGGCATTCCCCGCCCCCCTAATTTGAGTTCTCGCCTGCCTGTCGCCCGGGCTGGGCAGACTCTGGCGATCGGTTCTGGATTTTCTAAGGTAGGAATATCGGTGAGTCCTTGGGTGGGGTCGATTTCTGGGGTTTGAATGTGTACCTCTCCGTTCAAACTGGGATCGAACAAAGAAATCGCCGTAATATCATTGAGAGGAGTAAGATTTTCCCGAAATTTCAAACCGAAAATTCCTTGAGCGGTAATATCGATCCGTCCTCCCTCTCCTTGAAAAGAATTTGCCGTAATATCGCTATTTTGCAGTCCCACAACGGTATCGGCGAGGATGGTAATATTGCCGCCATTTCCCGGTGCGTCGGCGGTGCCTGCGGTGGTCGAAATGAGACTGCGATTCAATAAGCGAATATCATTACTGAGAATGCTCAGATTCCCCCCTTCTCCCGAGGTCGTCCCCCCGGTAATTTGCCCGCGATTAATATCGATAAGACGAGCAGAAATGCTCAGATTGCCCGCATCTCCCGTACCGAGGCTTTCTACGGTAACATTGGCTCCATCAGCGATCGTGAGAGTCTGAGTATCGATATCGAGATTGCCCGCATTGCCGGAGGCACGAGTGCGAGCAGAAATTTCACCTTCGCGAAGCGTTACGGATTCTGCATTGACGGCGAGATTGCCGCTATATCCCGTTCCAATTGTTCCCACGGAAATCCCCGCCCCAGAAGTAACATTTAAACGTGCGGTATTAATGTCTAGATCCCCTCCATTTCCGCTTGCATCGGCGTTAACTTGAGCCAATATTCCGCTCGATATTGTTTCGCGATCGCTTGTTTGTCCGCGTCCACTCACTTCAACAGATTCGGCGGCATCGATCGCTAATTCACCACTATTTCCTATCCCGAATGTACTAACGGAAATTTGCGCTCCGTCAGTTACGGAAAGTTTTCGAGTTTCAAGGATGGCATTACCGCTATTTCCCGTTGCATCGATCTCATTGACTTGACTGAAAATTCCACTTACAGAACGTCCCGCCCCCTGAAGCGATATCTCATCGGCGCGAATCTGGATATTTCCCCCGTCTCCAGCACCGAATGTTCCCGCTTGAAGTTGCGAACCCGAGAGGATTTCAAGGAAATCGGTATTGATGGTAATATCCCCTCCGGGTTGTTTTGCATACAGGGTAAGCGCAGAAATTCTTGCTCCCTCACTGACTCTAATTTCGTTACTGTCGATCGCGATCGTTCCCGCAGGTGCAAAACCCATTGTTATGGCAAATAAACCACTCGATAATTCATCAGGAGTCATTCCTTTCAGATCGAGAGTATTTGCCGTAACAGAAATATTTCCACCGCGACCGGAACTAATGGTATCGGTAACAATTCGCCCTCCTTCTTGCAAGCTGATACGATCGCTGTCGATCTCAATATTTCCTGCATTTCCCGAGTTAGCCGTCCCGGCATATAAACCACTAGGATTCCCTGTAGAATTCGTTCCCGATATGATGATATCGTCGGCATTGATTTGTATATTTCCCCCTCGGCCTGAAGAAAAAGTAGAGGAGGAAATTTGCGCCCCGGCCTGTATTGTTAGTTGAGGCGTTGAGATCGCAACATTTCCAGCCGATCCGGTGCTAGTTAGCGATGTTTCGGTGAGGATACTACTGGGAAAACCATTCTTCGAGCCAGATAAGGCAAGCATTTCTGAAGCATTGATGGCAACGTTTCCACCCGTGTTTGCACCTTCTGCTATGGCTAAAACACTCGATCCTTCCGTAATTGTAATTTGTCCTCCGTGTAGCGCGATCGCGCCTCCTCCATTACCCGTTACATCAATTGACGATCGATTGCTTAAAGAGATATCTTGAAAGTCTCGAACATGAGTATAGTCGAGAGCGAGATCGGCTGTAATGCCAACACGACTGCGATCGCCAACGCTACCGATTTCAATGCGTTTATCTCGAGCAATGAGATTGCCACCATCTAGAGAAACGCCATTCCCCAACAAAACGAGATTTTGACTGTTGCTATTATTTGGAGTTAAGGAAATAGCCTCTCCGAACTGGCCAATCCCAATGTTGTGACCGTTTCCTTGTACGCGAATCGAGCCTGCGCGATCGCCAAATTGAAAAGCCGTAGGAACGCTAATCGTTAAAATTGGATTGGTAGCGATCTCGGTGGCGCTAAATTCAGTCCCATCGGCAAAAACAATGCGATCGGCAGTAGTCGCAAAAAAAGAACCGCCAATATTTAATTTTGCGTTTTCACCAAAAATAATCCCATTCGGATTGAGCAAGTATAAATTAGCCATTCCTTGAGTTTCTACTGTCCCATAGATTTCTGAGATAGAATTTCCCGTGACGCGCCCGATAATATTTTCAATATGATGAGAATTTTGAAAAGTGGCTGTCATAGAATCAGGAATGGTAAATTCGTCAAAGCTATGAAATAAATTATCTCCTAATGTTTGTCCGCCTTCAATCTTAAAAGTATCTGGCACGCTAATAGAATCAACTTGAGTATTGATAGGTGTTGAATCTTGAGAAACTTGTGCTTGTACTGATACAGTCAAAAGGCAAAGAGAAAGAGCTTGCAAAGAAAATTGAGACCATAAAGTTTTCATCTTTTTACTTCAAAAAATGTTTCGGATTAGACTACGTTTTTGGTTTTGACTTTTTCCGGAAATTCACGAGAAATAAAATCCCTAAAATCAAGTAAGTCAGTCCGGATGAATATTCAGACACTTCCTGCGAATTCCAAATGGTTGGCTCGGGTTTTTGTTCGGCCTCACAAGATTGAGTGTTTACACTTGAACTTAATTGTTGTGTAATAAAATCTGAGATATTTAATTCTTCTTCTTCAACACTGGTGACGATATAACTAGGATCGAGAATCTTTTGAATTGTTTCTAGAGTATCAAACGATGGGTCAGAGTTATTCAAAACTATATCTTTTCCATTTTCTAGTTCAGAGAAAAAAGTTGTTTCTAGTTTTGGCAAAACAAGATAATAAGAGTATTGCGATAACATTTTAAAAACAATCAAATCAAGTTGTTTTAAATCAGGTTGTGTTATCACTGGAGTTGTTGACACATTATTCTCGGATTTCGGTGTGTTAAATAAATTCGGATTCACCCATTTTTCTTTACATGGAAAATTGCCTTTGTGTTCTAAAGGTTCACCTGGTGGAGACCAAAAACCATGCCACCAAAAATAAGGCGTAGATATAGAATCGATCCATGAGTTCTTATCAATCGTCAACCAGTCACTTCCAATAATATCACCAGAAAATCTATCAGATTGCTGATAGTCAAAAAGTTGGACAGACATACGATGTCGAATTATAGGTGACGTTGGTAAATAGTTCCAAGGCATAGCTAATTCTCCGTAAATTTAATGAGAGTGAACTTTTCAGTAATTTATCTTTTTTTGAAAAATTTTGACCAAAACAAAACTCCCAAGAGCAAATAGATAAGAATTGAGGAATATTCGGGGACGGACTGCCGATCGCTCTGAGACTGCTGACTCGAATAAAAAATCGAGTTTGAATTTAATTGTTTCTGAACCCAATCATGATTGATATAGAATTCATAGTCTTCAGTCTTAAAATTACCTACATCAAAAAAATCCTCAAGAATCGGTGATAAATTCTCCGATCGTTCCCAATCTTTAATCTGAATATCTTGTTTTTTTTTGAGGAAAATATTATCTTCAATTCCAAAAACAAAATAGTCAACACTATTCCAAATATCTCCAATTGGAAGACTCTGTTTATCTATTTTATTGAGTTTAATTTCCTCAACAAAAATCGAATCTTCAGTATATTTGTCTAGTCCCAATAAAACTAACCTATTGGACTCGAACAAAGCTACAAAATTAGTATTGGGTCTACTCAAAGGTGGTTGCCTATATTGAGGAAATCTAGGTTGATATGGTGGGATAATCCAAGGCATTTACTCTAATCTCCATAACTTTTGAATGTATAGTCATTGGAAAAATACATTTCTCTTGTCTGTAGATGCCCTAATCTTTCCTCTGGGAAATTTTTTGATTTTTATGCAGAAAAATGGAATTTATCAAACTTTACACTTTTTTGGAAACCCGATCGCGCTGAAAAATCCCCATTCAGCTAACCCTAGCAACCCGTCGGTGCAGCAGCAGTCGCAACAGAAGCCGAGGCTTGAGGGGAAGTTGCCGTGAGAACTAGTTGACCCTCGCCGTTCACATACCAACCTTGGGCGAGGAGGAGTTCGCGTTCGCGGAGCGTGGCGGTAGCCGTATCGCTTTTCTCCACAGGCTGGCGATGGGCAGGTGCGATCGCTTGTCCCGCACTAGTCACAGGTGCGATCGCGCTAATCAAGCCATCATCGAGAATATCGGCAGACCGAGAAGGTATTGCTCTACCTCCTAATTTGAGTTCTGGCGACCCCGTAGCCCGGGCTGGGCAGACTGTGACGATGAGTTCCGGGTTTTCTAAGGTGGGGGTATCAGTGAGTCCTTGGGTGGGATCGATTTCTGGGGTTTGAATGTTCACCTCTCCGTTCGAACGAGGATCGACTAGAGAAATCGCCGTAATGTCATTCTCGGAAGTGAGATCCTCTCGAAATGCCAGCCCGAAAAGCCCCTGTGTTGTAATGTTAACTTGTCCCCCTTCTCCTCGAAAAGAGTTCGCCGTAATATCGCTGTTTTGCAAACCCGCGATCGTATCGGCAACAATGGTGATATTGCCTCCATTTCCGGGTGCGTCGGCAGTTCCGGCAGTGGTGGAGATACTGCTATTGTTGAGGAGGCGGATATCGTTGCCGACAATGATGAGATTCCCTCCTTCTCCCGAAGTGGTTTCCCCGGTAATCGTGCCTTGGTTCATGTCGATGAGGCGGGCGACAATCTCCATATTTCCGGCATTTCCCATTCCGAGGCTCTCGACGGTAGCGCTGGCTCCGTCGGTAATCGTGAGGGTTTGAGTGTGAATGCTGAGATTGCCAGCATTGGCGGCAGTGCGGGTGCGGGCGGAAATCCCACTGGTAAAAATGCCTTCACTGGCACGGATGTTCACAGATTCGGAGGCGTTGATAGTCACGTTGCCTCCCTCTCCTGCACCAATCGTTCCACCGGAAATAGCGCCTCCCGAGTTCGCATTTAAATGTGTTGTATTGATTTCGATATCTCCACCGCGTCCGGTTGCATTGGTATCGACTTGGGTAATTATCCCACTAAAAAATGTATCGCGATCGCCTTGTTCCGTTCCCGTAATATCCACGGACTCTGAAGCATTAATAAGCACTTGCCCTCCATTCCCTTGACCCAACGTTCTAGCTGAAATTTTTGCTCCTCTTTCAACAAATAACTTTTGGGTATCAATTCGCAAATCTCCTGAATTCCCAGTTGCATTTTCAGTTTCTACTTGATTAAACAATCCACTCGAAGAAACTCCTGTTCCTCTGAGAAAAATTGTATTAGCTCTAATATTCATTTGTCCTCCATCTCCTGCTCCTCTGGTACCTGCCTGTACTTGCGCTCCTCCTTCAACCACAAAGCGATCGCTGTTGATATTTATATCTCCTCCGCTATAATTTCCTTCTAATGTTTGAGTCGAAATAATTGCGCGATCGCCTGCGACCATTTCCGAACTCGTAATATTAAGATTTCCTCCTTCTGCTAACCCTAATGTCCTCACCAATAAGGCACTAGGTTGATTATTCCGAGAAACTCCTGTAATAGTAATTCGATCTGCTTTAACATTCAAATCTCCTCCTATACCGGAAGAATAAGTTGAAGACGAAATTCGCGCTCCTTCTTCTAGAGTTACTCGCGAGGACTGAATATTAATATTTCCCGCAGTTCCACTCCCACTAGCATTCAGAGCTGTTTCTGTTTGAATACTTGTGGGGAAATTACTAGAATCTGTCCCTCGTAATGTTAAAGATTCAGAAGCGTTTACAGTAATACCGCCTCCCGACTCCGTACCGTTCCGAATGTTTAAAAGACTAGATCCATCAGTTAGAGAAATATTGCGTCCATGTAAGACTATATTCCCGCTTCCATTACCACTCACATCGATCTTTGCACCTTCAGTTAGAGAAATATCACGTCCATGTAAGACTACATTCCTGCTTTCATCAATCTTTGCACCTTCAGTTAAAGAAATATCTTGAAAATCATGTACTCCATCATAATTTAACTGTTGGGAATTGGCATCAATTCCCACGCGGCTATAATTGCCGACGCTGCCTAACTCTACTCGCCCATTTTCGGAGCGAATTGTACTCCCTTGAATATTTATATCTCCTCCCACTAATGCAATCGTTTTTTCTAAAAAAGGTTCTAAATTCGGTGGATTTTCGACATTGATAGCACCGGGAGAATTCCCAAATTGTAAAGCCGTTGGAACGCTAACCGTTAAAAGGTTAGATCCTGTTGGATTTGTTGCACTAAATTCACTCCCATCATTGAAAATAATACTTTCGGCTGTACTGGCAAAAAACGAACCGCGAATCACTAAACTAGCATTAGAGCCGAAGGTAATACCATTGGGATTAATTAAATATAAATTAACGGCAGGATTAAACGGCATTCTAATTTTTCCATCAATTACAGATGCACTGCCTCCCGTAACGCGAGCGAATACATCTGTTACACTCAGAGGAATATTTGTGAATTTTGCCTCTTGATTTGAGTCGATGGAAAATTCACTAAAGCTATGAAAGAGATTTGTACCTCTTTGGGTTCCACCTTCAATTTTAAATGTACTGCCCGGGCTTGAAGTCGTTCCTAAAGTATTGTCAGGAATTACATCTGCATAAACAGGTAAGGTCAACAAACTCAAACCCAAACAAAGAACGCTAAATTTTGGATAAAAATGTTGCATTTTCTAAATCCTAATGAGAATACTAAAGATTTATAAGAGATGCTGAAGATTTTTAAGCTCTAGCGAATCGAGTCATCTCTATTCTTAGAAAGGCGACCGATCGCTAGATTTAAAAAAGACGAAAAATATAATTAACGCCTTTTCCGCTTAAACAGACCACAACAGAATGCTGTTCCCAATAATATAAATCCAAATATGGAAGAATATTCAGGGACGGATACGGTGTTTGGAGAACAGTCAACAAAAGGATCGCTCATTCCTTCAACACAAGGTTCAGGCTTTTCTGGTGTCTCTTCATTATTTTCAGTCTCTTCGAGAGATGGTAAATCGGGTAATACATCAAAAATTGTCAACTCTTCTTCTAAATCGTTGTCAATCCCAACAATTGTAAAACTCGGATCGAGAATCTGTTCGATAATTTCTTCGGGATTCATAGATGGATCTTCGTAAGTCGAATAGACATATTCTCCATCCTCTAAGGGAATGAATGGATTAGTTTCCAACTCGGGAAAAACCAGATAAGAAAACTCACTAGGATTGTTATATCGGGTAAATTTGAAAAATGTTAAATCTTCCAAATACTGCTCATTTTCCCCAGATAACTCGGGTATCTTATCCCACCAAGCAAGATCGGGAGATGCACTATAAAAAACAGTACCATCAGGATTGTATTGAAATTGGGGAAACCACCAGAGATAGGGTGTAATCTGCTCTGGATATCCTAATGTCAGCCAACCGCTATCAATAGTGTCATATTCAAACCCTGCCGTTTGTTTGTAGGTATTTGTTTCTGCAAATAGCCAAGGCATTTATTTTGTCCTCCAATTGGAAAATGGAATGGTTACTTCGTGAAAAAGGACTGAACTCGAATTACCCTAGGTTAAAACTCATTTTCCCCGTGCGATGCTTGGGATAATTCCCTTGATTTTGCCCTGATCGCATTTGTTGTTCTATTACTCCTCTGGTGAGGAATTCAACTTTTATGCAGAGCGAGAAATTTTCTTGACAAAACTTTACGATAGTTTTTTTGTTCTATTTTGAGGTGATGAGGCGATCGCACTTCTCTTTTTCTTCAAGATAATCAGGGTAGGGGCGTATGCAATACGCCCCTACAGTCGGTTAATTTTGGTAGGGGCGCAATGCTTGCGCCCTCGATCGACTATCACGATATTTTGGGAGTGAGATCGCAAGATTATCTACCAAAAATAGAAGAAAATAGATTGTTGAAATCAAAAAGATTATTCATGTTAAAGATGCTATTGGTGTTAACAGAACTATTTTGATTTTCAGAACTATTTGTACTACCATTGTTGATAGAAATAAAAGTGCTGCTAGAAGATGAAACTTGAGAAGTTCGGCGCACTGAGCTTGTATCATTAATTACAGCTTTATAGCTATAATTATTTGTTTGTGGAAGATCGAGTGCTAATACAATCTCTTTGCTAAATTCTTCTTGTCCTCCAGAAGAAGTATAAGGGGCAAGGGCAGTAACTTCAACATAAAATGTATCTCCATTAAGTTCTTGAGTAATAGGATTCAATGTCCAACCCGAATTTGGAAACATTCCTTTAATAGATAGGGTCAGATCGTTGGAAGTTGAAAGACTAAACTGATTGATTAGTGGTTGAGTCAAATACACTTCCGAGTTTAAAGTAACATCTACAGGAGTTTGCGATTCTTGTACGCCATCTGTTGCAGTGACACTAAAAGCAGGAAGGGAAAAATTAGTGCTTTGGCGAAAATCATTTTCGCTATACTCACCAACTAGAAACTCTCCCGGAGATAGAGTGGTAACGCCTTCAACAATAGGTTGACCATCTTTCGTTAGCGTTCCAACATTTGCAGATTGAACGATAAATGAAATTTCATCTCCATCGCTATCTGTTGCATTTGATGCAGCCAACAAGTCTTCGTAAGTCATTGTAAAAGGTTGATTACCAACGACTCCTTGAATGGCATCAATATTGGTCAAATTTGGAGCATTATTGGGAGTTTCTCCTTGCACAGCGATCGCTGCAAACATGGAGGTATTGCCAGTCGGATCGGTGGCGGTGGCGGTGATGAATTCGCCGATCGCAACATTCGGGAAATTGTTCGCAACACTCGCATTACCATTGCCATCAGTCGTTACATTTTGCGATCCCAAGAAGGTTTTGCCTTCCCCATCTTTATCGCTGAAGAATTCCACGCGATAGGTTGTATTGGGATCGGCGTTTAATGTCCCTTCGATCGCCGTTGTTGTACCATTACTAACCGCGTGGGTTAAAGTTGGGGCGGGTTGACTCTCGTTGGTGTTGTATCCGGGTTTGAATAAGATTCCTTTCCCGTTGTTATCGTGAATGGAATTTTCTGAGAACTCATTCTCAGTTCCCTGACTGAGGAAAATGCCTCGTCCGTTGTTGAAGGCGATCGCATTACCAGTGACCGTATTATTGTTGGCGGGTCCCTCATCTTGACCAATTTGAATGCCATCATCGCCATTCCCTTCGATCGCATTCCCAGAAATATTATTGTCACTTCCGGCCATATAGATGCCATCGGCACCATTCCCAGAAATGATATTCCCTTCTCCTGCATTCAGTCCGCCGATCGCATTATTATCGGCAAATAGTCGAACTCCAAGACCTGCATTCGTGTCGATCTCATTGCCTTGCACGATGTTACCGGAACTATTTTGGATATTAATGCCGGATCCGAGATTGCCGGAAATGAGGTTGCCCGCTTCGGGGGTCGTGCCACCGATAATATGGTTACGACTACCGTTGTGACCGTTGATGTTGATACCATATCGTCCGTTGGCGATCGCGGCGGTTCCGTCGGCATTCGTCCCGATAAAGTTCCCGCGAACGATATTATTGTGCGATTCGCCTCCATCGATCCAAGCCCCATGACTATCATTGCCGGAAATGAGGTTATTTTGCAGGAGATTGTTGAAACCGTGGTGGAAGCGAACCCCGAAAGCATTGCCGAGGTCTTGGGTTCCGGTGATGTCGGTGCCGATATAGTTGTTGATGACTTGCGTATTCGCCATTGAAACGTAAACGCCGCCATCTTCGTTACCAGAAATGAGATTGCGATCGCCTGCATTCATACCGCCGATAATATTACCCGAACCTTGGCCGCGAATTCCCGATCCCTGATTGCCTAAATCTACGGTTCCGGTGACATCTGTGCCGAGATAGTTGCCGACGATGGTGCTATTTTGACCGTTGCGGAAGGCGATCGCGTTGTCGTCAAAGCGGTTGATAACAAAGCCGCGTATAGTAGTATCGGAGGTTGCGATCGTGAATCCGTCGGCACCATCTCCGGCTAAACTGCCATCAATTTCAATGATGGGGGTGTTATTAAATCCGGGTTGGGTGGTGGCGTTGAGAATGGCTGGGTCTTGAATCTCTGGCAATGCCGAGAGGGGTTGAATGGTAAAGGTTTTCGCATTGGGGTTGTAACCGATATCGGTGATGGGAATATCGAAGGTAATGGTATCGAGACCGGGGTTGTGTTGATTTGACCATTCTAAAGCGTAACGCAGACTGCCAATGCCGCGATCGTTGGTGTTGGTGACGATGGTGGGATTGAGGTAGTTTAGCGTGATGGTCTGACCTTGGATGAGGTTGCTACGTCCGTCGGTGACGGTAGTGGCGATCGTAACGTCTTGGTTATAGTTGGTTGCGGGGTTGAATTGCAGGTCTGCAAGGATGGCGTTAACGTCCTCGGTTGACCCTTCTACGGTCAATACACCCGCGTTAAAGGTCATTGACGCATCGTTGGTCGTTGTGCTGGTTAAGATGCCTGCGTTGGCATCGGAAAGGGTGAGGGTGACGGTGAGAGTGTCTTCCGCGTCGGCATCGTTGACAAAAATTCCATTGAGATCGAGAGGGATGTTTTCGATGTAGGTTTGGGTGAAGTCGTATTTGGCTAAGATTGCATCATTTCCGCCGCTATTGGGTTGGTCTGCGAGGGTGTTTTGCGCCCAACCGACGACCCCGATACTACCATCATCGTTAACCGTTAATCCGGTAATGCTATCGCTTCCAACGGTACCGAATTGTTGATTCCAGTTGAGATTGCCATCTTTATCGAAACCGACGATAAAGGCATCGTGAGACCCAGCATTTTCGCCTCCTAAATCCCCTTGGGTGCCTCCAGCAAAGTAGACGTTACCTTGGGAATCAATACCCAAACCATCGCGATAATAAGCCCCTCCGTCATGTCCCGACGTTCCCAATTGTTGCGCCCAAATGCGATCGCCGTTACTATCATATTTCATCACGAAAGCATCCCAATTCCCCTGATGTTCTCCCGCTAGATTTCCCTTGGTGACTCCGGCGATGTAGATATTGCCCTCGCGATCGCTTTTCAATTCGTGCAGGATATCATCTTCGGGGGTGCCGAGTTGAGTTGGCCAGATTTCGTTTCCGTCGGGGTCATACTTGCGAATAAATCCATCGCGAATTTCTTGGGAGGTATCCCCATCGGGAGAATTCCAGACCGTCCCCCCCACATAAATATTACCTTGGGGGTCGATACTGATACCATCTACTGCATCTTTGCCTTCGGTGCCGAATTGTTTCGTCCAGACATTGTTTCCGGTACTATCCAATTTGACGACGTAAGCATCGTGTTTGCCTGCGTTGGGTTGACCGTTGAGGGAGTCTTTCACCTGACCTGCAACGTAGACGTGACCCGTATCGTCGGTGGTGAGTTGGAATGCGGCATCATCGCCGATACTATCAAAGGTTTGTTGCCAGATTTGTTGTCCGTTGTCGTCAAATTTGGCGACGAGGGTATGGCGATCCCAACTTTGGGAACCTGTAGACCCGGCAATGTAGATATTCCCATCGCGATCGCTTGCCAGTTGTCGCATCCATTCATTTTCTGCACCCCCAAACTGCTGCGTCCAGATTTGATTTCCTTCGCTGTCGTATTTGGCAAGGAAAGCATCCTGTTGACCCGCGTTATTGCCTTCGAGATCGCCTCGGGTTTCGCCGAGAATGTAGAAATTGCTATCGCGATCGTTAATAATATCTACAGCTTGGTCGTGTTGGTCGGTGCCAAATTGTTTTAACCACTGTTGCGTCGGTTCGACTTGTAAAGTGGGAGTATTATTTTCGCCAGCTACCCCATATTGGATATGGTCGATTTCTACACCCCAATCCCCATCCGGAAAACTGATTTTGAAACCAGAAATTCCCTCTTCGTAAGCGACACCTAAGAAACGATCTTCATTTGTACCGCCATACCAATTATTATCTCCATATTGAATTGTTTCCGTGCCAAGAGATTCGCCATTTACATCTAAGGCCTCAAAAATAACCTTACCCGATCCTAAATTTGGATTAGTCCTTCCTAGATCGGTTAAGGCAAATCCTGCATGAGTGGGAAGTTGACCGAGAATTTGTGGGTCAAAAGTTATAGTGAAACCTTCCCCATTTCCAGTATGCCAACTCTGACCATTTGAACCACTACCATCAATTAAACCGTCATCTCCATCGACAGAATCAACACCTCCAGATTTAATCACTTGACCTTGGGAAATACTCAGTCCGGGGGTGTTGAGTTGTCCGTCTTCAAAGTTTTCGATATGGAAATATTTGAATTTTTTGCCATTTCCGGGATCGGGTGAGACTTCGTTTTCAACTTCGACCACTCCAAAAGGCAGATCGACGAAGCGATTGCTTCCCACCAGATCGTGCCATTTCCCGGTACTTGCCAACATTCCCACAAAATCTTCATCTTCAAAGCGATTTTCGGGTTGATTGAATAACCAGTTAGAATATCCACTTGACTCGCCACTAGACCATTGATATTGTCCTTCGGTTGTGCGATCGCTTAAACCCAACCACAGAGAAATCATATCTCGATCGGGTAAGTCATTCGTTTGGGCGTAATCTGATGCAATGGGGGCAAAAGTTTCCCAGACCCATTGATTTTCCGCAGCATCATTGATGGTGACGAGATGACCTCCCAATGCGATCGCTTCTTCTTCTGCGTCTAACCACCATTTTGTCCCGTCTGTATTGAGTAAATGGTAGGTATGACCGTTATAGGATGCTGTATGAATGACCGATTTCATTGCTTCCCCCGACGAACTAAAGGGACTGTGTGCAAAACTCAAATAGGGGGTATCGGGGGTGAAAAATTGCGGGGGTTGCGTCCCTTCTAAGGTCAGGGTTGCACCCGTCACGGGGTTGTTATAGGGGTCGCTGACAGAGGTTTTAATGGTGACGGTTTCGGTGTAGTCGGTTGCGGGTTTGAATTGCAGGTCTTTCAGGACGGCATTCACGTCCTCGGTTGACCCTTTGACGGTCAATACACCGTTGGTAAAGTCGGTTGAGGCATCATTGGTCGTTGTACTGGTCAAGATGCCTGCATTGGCATCTGAGAGGGTCAGGGTGACGGTGACGGTATCGCCTTCTGTATCGTTGACGTAAATGCCGTTGAGGTCAAAGGGAGTGTTCGCAAAATAAGTTTGGGTGTGGTTGTATTTCGCAACCATGAGATCGAGAGAACCTACATAGGTTTGTCCCTCCATTTCACCTGCAACTGTACCCGCAACAAACATATTGTTATCATCATCAAAATCAATTTGACGCAACGTATCCCAACTGGGGAAACCAAACTGTTGACTCCAACTGCGATTTCCATCGGTATCGAGTCCAGTGATAAAGGCATCAATACTGCCTGCGTGTTCGTTATTGTCTAAAGAACCGCCAATGTGTCCGGTAACGTAGACTTGGTTATTGGCATCGACTCCAATGCCGTAGGAATGATCGTCACTTTGACGACTAGGATCGTTGCTACCATTTTGGCCAAATTGTTCAGTCCAAATTAAATTACCGTCTTTATCTAATTTGGCTGCAAAAGCATCGCGGAATCCTTCAAATGTCTCTCCTTCTAATGCTTCTGAGACCATACCCGACACATAAACATTACCATCAGAATCCAGATCGATCGCTCGGGCTACATCTGATTCTGTTGTGCCAAATTGACGCTGCCAAATCATATTACCGTCTTTATCGTAGCGTGCCACCATCACATCATGGCTGCCCAGACCTGTCTCTCCATCCAGTGTCCCAACAGCATAACCCGTGATGAAAATGTCTCCAGTTTCTTCATCTAATACCACATCGGTTGCTTCAGAACTACTCGATGCAGTGGATGCAAACTGTTTTGTCCAAAGGAGATTTCCATCATTGTCCCACTTTTGGATTAAGGCATCGTGACCATAATAACTGTTCGTCCCTTCCATAATGCCTGCGGTTGCCCCTACGGTGTAGAGATTATCGTCAGAATCACTGACAATGCTGCTAAATTTGTCGTGTTGGTCTGTTCCCGGTTGTTTCGACCAAACTAAATTACCATCGCGATCGTATTTGGCAAAGAAAGCATCTGCACTGCCTAAATTGTTGTGACCGTCGAGAGAATCAAGGGTTGAACCCACAACATAGGCATTTCCTTGACTGTCGGTTGTGACTCCATTAAACGCATCATCGCTAATAGATCCCAAGGTCGTCGTCCAGAGTTTGTTTCCTGCTGGGTCATATTTGGTCAGGACTCCATCTCCCGATCCTCCCCCAATATTGCTGCGTCCTGCGTAGGTATTCCCGTCAATGTCTCCTCGTACCCATCCCGTTAGGAAAACATTCCCTTCTGAGTCCGTTGCAACATCTCGTACACTATCAAAACTGTTACTTCCCAATTGTCGCACCCATTGCTGTGTCGGTTCTACAACGAGGGTGGGGGTATTGTTGGGAGTAACTGCGATCGCAACTTCCACCTCATTCTCAGAATACAATTCCCCATCGAAGGCTTTGACGCGGAATGCGGGGATGCGATCGCCAGACGTATCCGGAGTCCAAGTCAGGGTTTCGCCGGGGTTCAAGGGCGTTTCTGATGCCACTGGGAGACCGTCGCGGGTGAGGGTGCCGTTGCTGGGGGTGAGGATTTGTAGATCGAGTTCGGTGTTGTCGATATCTTTGGCATCGGAGGCGGCGAGGAGGTCTTCATAAGTGAGGGTGAAGGGTTGTCCTTCTTTGGCTCCGGTGAGGGGTGCGATCGCGGTTAAGGTGGGGCGATCGTTGATGGGAATTCCGGTGAGTGCGATCGATCCAGTGTGGGTGGTATCTCCGACGGTAATTTCTGTGGCAATATTTAACGCACCGTGGGCATTATTGCGGGGGGTAAATTCCAAGTCTGCTAACAGTCGATTGATGTCTGCAATCTCTCCCGATGCTTGCCAAATGCCCGTTACGGGGTCGTAGGTGGATGTGACGTTACCCGAGGTTGCGGGTGCGAGACTGCCTTCCGTGGGACGAGAGAGGGTGAGTTTGACCGTTGCCTCTCCATCGGGATCCGTGACGAGGATATTGCTCAAATTGAGGGGAGTATCCTCACGATATGCTAAGTGTAGGGTTTGATTGGGAGGGGTGGCAGTATTGAGGATGGTTTCCGGTTTAATATCGCCGATAATCAGGTCATCAATACCAAACCCATCATATTGATTGGTGTTGGTTAAAGTTACAGCAACAAAGGGATTTTCAAGGTCTGTAACGCCAAAGAAAGTTGCTTCTCCCCAATTACTCGAACCCTGTCCGTGAGGCACAATTAAATCCTCTGTTGTGCCATCTTCTCGGTGTAAAGTTACGATAACTTGGGAATTTATATCTCCTGCATCAGTTGTCGAGAATCCAAAAGCAGATTGCGGGTTCTCAAAGTCAATTTTAATCGTTTTAGATTCTGCATAATGGAACATATATTTATCCCCAGAAATCGGGTAAGTTCCATCACCGTTATATCCTCCCGTTGAAAAGTCTCGGATGCTGCGAATACCTGAAACCGTTGCAGTTTCATCACCAAATTTCAAGGTAGTAGGAACGCTTGCATCGGCATAACTTTCAAAGTTTTCAATTTTGACATTCTCCAGATTAGCAAGAAACTCATTTCGTGCTTGATCCGAGTTGGGAGTATTGGTCAAAATGGCATCATTTCCATTGGGATTAAAATCTTCCCCAAAATATGTCCATGTCCAGTCATAACCCACTTTGTAAGCAATATCATCATCCACAATATTGACCGTGTAACTGGCGTTTGTATCGCCTTCGTAACCCGTCCAATTTGCCAAATTAATGACAACAGTTTCATCACCTTCAAATTCACTATCATCGATCGCTTTAATTGGAACTTGTACAAAGAATTGATTCGCCTTCAACGTGACACTACCCGTCAAAGATTCGTAATCCTCGCTATTGCTTGCAGTGCCGCTAATCGCATAATTCACGGTAACATCTTGGTCAAATCCATCAGGACTATTCCGTACAATTGTAAAGACGGTTTCGCCGTTGGATTCTGTAATGGTCGTGAATCCCGGAATGAGAGCAACCTTGGGTAATTCAGGCAATTCATCATTATCAATGAGATTAAATGCGATCGCATTGTCTTCTCCTGATTTATAACCAATTCCGTCAGAAAGAGCGATCGCAATGGTTTCCTCTCCCTCATAAACCGAATCATCTTTGGGAATCAAAGGAATCGTAATCGAAGACTGTCCCGCAGGGATTTCCACGGTTTCCGGTAATGCTTCAAAATCATCCCCATTCACCGCACTTCCCGCAATATCCAGACTCACATTTAAGGGTTTATCCGTCTCTCCCGTCCGAGTAATGGTAATGCTAACCGGGTCGCCATTTTCATTCACCGTTGTTTGATTCGTGGTAATGGTAACAGTGGGAGGTTCTACTTTCGTCCCGTAAACATTGATTTTCCAATCTGTCCAATGCGCCGTCATCGTGTTACCATCAAACTCATCCATCACCTCTAGAGTCCATTCTCCCCCCACCGACTCGCCCCAATGATGGGCAGAAGTAAACGTCCAATTAAATACATCTTGGTCGATGTTATAAACCTTATTTGCTTCCTCGCTTAAATGTTGCTGAGATAATACGGATTTGCTGCCATCGGGAGAAGTTAAAACTAACTTCAAATCCCCTAAATAACTGTGTTCTCCGTTAAATGTCACCTCGACCCATTCCACCTTCATCTCTTCAGCAGGAGTCACCGTCACCGTCGATTTAAGAGACTGAGGATTGCTGGCATTATAATCGGGAATCCACTCCGCAACCATCCCCTCAAACAAATCCCCAGAAACCGGAATTTCCGGACTCACAGTCGTCCATGTTTTCGCCATTTCCACCGCAGCAAAGGCATCCACCGCGCCAAACCCATATTTGGGGTTCACCCAATATCCCGCCTTATTCCGCATCCATTCCGAGTCCGTGGGGTCGTTTTTCTGGGCGGTTTCAATGAGGATATGCTGCACGTCTCGCGATGTTAATGCCGGATTTGCTTCTAACATGAGTGCTACTACTCCCGACACAAAAGGAGCCGCCGCCGAGGTACCGCCAAAATCATTTAAGTTATCTTTGCTTGCATCTCCATCTTGATAAGCAGAAATCGTGTAATCGTTGCTATCGTCCCCATCATTGCTATATTGTCCCGTCGTGACGATGGGGCGATCCGCGTTAGCGTACCCATCGCTACTATCCTTCGTCCCCGCATTGGCAAAAGCAGATACCAATACCGGAGTCCCCGACTCGCTGTAGGTCGCCTGTTTCCCTGTATGGTCGATCGCGGCGACGGCAATGCTTTGGCGAGTATTAGCCAAAATATTGTAGTTCACATTTGACCCATTTGCCGCTCCATTCCCAGCCGAGAACACATAAATATTCCCCAAATCGTCCCGACCTTTCTTCGCCCCTGCTTCGATCGCCGCTTCCACTAAAGAAGCCTGAAAGCGATGGGAATTATGCACGGGAGTATTGTAAAAACTCAATCCCCAACTGTTGTTATAAATATCAATCTCATCATTGCGATCGCCATAGGGATCGTACAAAATATCGGCGATCTCCCAACCGTACATCGTATCGCCCATGCGTAACGCCGCCCAACGCGCCTCGGGAGAAATCCCTGTTCCCCAACGGTTATTTTCCCCATTGGCGATCGCGACTCCCGCAACTTTTGTGCCGTGATCTCTCACTTTTTCATTCACGCTCAAAACAATATCATTAAGGCGACCGATCGCCTCATCATTGGGATTATTATCGATAACCTTAATGACCCATTTTCCTTGGGTTTCTTCGCCATCAAAGGCGGAAAGATAACCCGAAAAATTACCATTCGTATCTAAATCTAAGGGTGTTTCCGTGCCTTGGGGAGAGACGAGATAAACATCTAATTCATCGACCTTTTGATGATCGATATCGAGATTGACAAACAAGCGATCGATTGTTTCATGTAAATCGCTATTCAATCCATAATAATTATGCCCATCGGGAACGAGAAAAGGGGGTAAACCATAAGCACCAAAATCTAACCCATCCTCTAAAATCGGTTGTGGGGGTTGATTCAGGCGAATAATTTTCCCCATCATTCGAGAAGCGATCGCATCATTTTCGGCAAAATCCCAACTTAACTCGGGCAAATAATTAGCCAGTAAATCGGGATGTCCGACTAATCCTCGTCCCGGATCGTCCAATTCAAAACCATTATCCACAAACCCGATAACGCTGCCATTCCCTAAAATGTCATTTTCCCAAACTTTAAGAATATTGGCATCGTAAGCATTACCACTGTTTAAATGCCATTGCGTCCCATCTTGGGTATAGGGTTCATCGCTAGGAGAATGCCAGTCAATGGTTAAAGGAACTAACGGATAAGCAAACTCAATCCCTTTAACATTTAATGCCTTTGCAACATCTTGGGGAGACCGATCGCGAGGAAATTCCCATCGGTATGTATTGGCGATCTGTCCCGTCGCACCGATATTAATCGCTCCAAATTCTTCGGCAAACGCTTCTACATTTTGCCCTGCCTGTACGCTCACAATCCATGCCGTGATGTGACTCAAAGCAGCCGGATCGTAACTCTGTAAATCGATCGCTCTTTCGAGGCTCGTTTTCAGGCGATCGCTCAATTCTTCCCCTTCTGGAACAGAGAGAATGGTAAACGCTTCCATCTCCATCTCCCAACCAATACTAGAGGAATCATAAGGCACGATTTGCAAGTTATAATTCCCCGGTTCTAACCGTCCGAAATCGGTTTGAAACCGGAAGGCTTGCTCCGTATAGGGATCGAAATCAAAATCATTTTTCTCGCCAACTTTGATCCATTCTCCGCCATCTTTTTGTAAGAAGAACTCCACGCGATCGAGATCGGCAATGCCATCATAATCTTTGACCTTTCCTTGTAAAGATACCGACTCCGAGGGGTTGTAAAAGCGATCGACAACAAAACGCAGATTTTGCGGCAGATAGTTGGGATCGGGAGAAGGGCGAGCGCTCGGGTCGCCCCCATCCCCGGTAATATATTCGATCTCTTCCAATTCCTCATCAACAATATAGGTATTGGCATTCGTCGCCGCCGCCAAATTCACCGCCGCCGCAATATTCAACAGTCCAGACCCCGTTTCCCCATCTTCTCCCCAAGTGCCGAGATCTCGCGCCGTTTTGCCGAGAATATCGATAACTTGCAGGTAACTTAAATCCGGATTCGCCGCCCAAACTTGCGAGATCGCCCCCGTTAAACGAGAAGCCGCCACCCCGGTTCCCGCCATCGTTCCCGCATTATCTCCAAGGGTGGAAATGACCGGATTTTCCTCTGTACCGCCATCGGCCAGAATATCTAATCCCTGCCCAAAATTCGAGTAATCAACCCGTTCCAAGCCTTCAGAACCGCCAACGGTGATGATATTATCAAACTCTCGAGAAGCCTGCGCCAAGGCAGACGGAACGCCCCCATCATCTCCCGCAGCAACCACCAAAATCACGCCATTGTCCCGGGCGTAGGCGATCGCATCCCGTTCCATTTCCGTCAATTCGTAGCGAGTATTGCCTTCGGCATCCAGAAAAGGAATGCTAATATTGGCAACTGCATGGGGTTGTTCCGAGGCGATCGCCGTATCGACAAATTCCACCAGAGAATGATTCCAAGTGTCAGCATCCGCACGTCCCACCCACAAAGGTGTATCGCTGCCAATCTCCTCAATCCCCATGCGGTGAGTCCCTGCCTCATTCCCCTCATTGGGTTCAATAAAAGGAGTCTCGTTCCCATCAATCCAATCTTGTCCCGTTTGGATATTGTCATAGTCAAAATCAGGATGATCCGGACTAAATCCCAAGTCAATAATACCTAGAAGCGGACGATCTTGAATTGGCGCATCCGGTAGGGACGTTGCAGGCAAAGATCCGACAGGATTAGATTCTTCGTAGGCTGTAGCATAATCGAGAATGGCTTCTCCCATTTGGGTCTCGCGCCAATCTGCCCCCGGATTCACGACATCATCCATCGCGATCGCTTCTCCCGTCGCCCCCCGCACTTGGAAAATCAGGTCATTGTAATCGCGATCGAACCACTTGTGACTCTCTTGCACGTCCTCCATAACAAAAGTATTCCCTTCTCCTGTTACGTCGGCAATTTGTCCAATATGTAACGCATCATCGGGGTTAGCTGTAGAGAGAGAAAATAGAGGTGCTTTCGAGCCGCCAATATTGGGATTTTCGTAAACGTCTTCAATCGTGCCATTGGGAACGAGCATAATCCCGAACTGCGTTCCTGCCTCCATTTTGAAGGTTTTGACTTCCTTGTATTCCCCGGAATTCCAATCTTTTCCTTCGCCTAAAACCCCGTCAAATCTAGCCCCTTCGAGGCGATCGCGAATGACCGTATAACCTTCTGAGGAATTCGTCAAGGCGCGTCTGGCAGCTTCTTGAATAAATGCCTCGCTACCGGGAGTCTCGTCCAAGTCCTCCAAACTAAAAATCGCTAACTCAAATTCATATTTGCCGCTATCAAAAAGGAAGTCGATCCCAACTTCTCCACTTTCTCCTACGGTGAAGTAACCCGACTCAAACCCAGACGGGGCGAACTCGGTGGGAACACCGGGAAATGACGCTAGATCGTCCCCCACACCATCCGATCCATCGCCAGTCTCGAATAACTCTTCGATGTCTACAATTCCGCTCGGGGTGAGGATGGGTTCGAGGATAAAGGCTTGGAATTTAGATGGGGATGCACTTTGCGGTGGGAAGAAAAACTTAAACAGGCGATGGAACATAACGATCTCTTAGATAGGAAGGTATGGTATTAAGATTGAGGAAATCGCATCGACTTCCATCATTTCTTTAGAGCGAGAGGGAATTTTTATGCAGGAAAGAATTTTGTGTTATGTTTCGTTACATTTTGTCCAAATCCGGCCTTAGCCGCGATCGCCGATTGTTGAAATGACCAATCAACCCCACGACCAATTTGCAAAACAATATCTTGAAGGACTTCTCGCCCCCCTCGGGGAAGTGAAAATCAGCCTCGAAGTCACTTCAGAAGTGCGCCAAGTGGATGTGTATTTTTCCCCTTCTTCTACTCCTCCCCCCTCACCCCCAAACTTAGGATTGCTCGGGCAAATGGTCGCTACACCCTGCTCCCTCGAACCCTTCCGCAATCAACCCAGTAACATAGAAATTCGCAATTGTATGTTGAAGTTGTATTCGCTTCACAATCAATTACAACAGAAAGCCAAACGCAACAATTGCGTTCTCGCTGAAGCGGAACTCCCACAATTATGGATTATTACCCCATCTGCGAGCGATCGCATAATCGAGAGTTTCAGTTTTTCTCGTAGAGACAACTGGGAACAAGGGGTTTACTTCCTTGGAGTTGCCCCCAAAACTGCTCTCATTGCCGTTAATCGCCTCTTGGAGACCCCAGAAACCCTCTGGCTGAGAATATTAGGGAAAGGCAAAATTCAAGAACGCGCTATCCTAGAGCTAGTCACCCTCGCCAGCAATAATCCCTTGCGAATCCATGCTCTAGAACAAGTTGCTGTATGGCGAACCAATTTGTCAATGCAAACCAAGCGAACAACAGAAGAACAGGAGTTAATGATGACACTATCCCCCGCTTATCTCAAATGGAAAGAAGAAGTCCGACAAGAAGGATTACAAGAAGGATTGCAACAAGGATTGCAACAAGAACAGCGTAAGATGCTGGAAATGATGCTAACCGTTCGTTTTGGGACTCTAGATGAACGAGTTACCCAAATTTGCGATCGCCTCCTCCAACTCCCCCCTCAAGAAGCAGTTTCTCTTACCATGCAATTGACTTGCGAGGAGCTATTAAGTCGTTTTGGTGGGAGGGAGTAGGGAAGTGGGTGTTAAAGGTTAGAAGCCTAACAACCAACAACTAACAACCAACAACCAATCCTAAGAATACTTCCGGAATTTAAACAAATTCAAAATCTCTCGCCGCGCTCGTTCGTAAAGGGAAATTTTGTGAGGTGGCTTGATTGTTGCATAGAGTTTGGCATTGGGTTGCAATTTGCCCTCGGTGGACTCGATTAGAGCCGTCACTTGCAAGGTTGATTTTTGTAGCTGTTCGTCCTTTTCCAAAACCGTCACGATTTCTTTAATCGTGGTGGTGAAACTGGGCAAACCGGGTTCTGGGGGCTTAAACTTAACTTCCGATCCGGCTTTGACTAAATCCCGATCTTCTTGTCGGACTTCAACAACGGCGACGAGTTGAGAGGTATCGGCAATTTCCATCACCACTTCTCCGGCTTGTAAGGCTTTCCCTTCAAGGGCAAAGAGATCCGGGGTCATCACCGTCCCATCAATGGTCGAGCGAATGATATAGTGTTCCTGCTTTTGATTGGCGCGTTTTTCCAATTCCTGCTGAATTTGCAATTCAATGGGTTGACGACTTTGTACCAAGATTTGCGCGGAGTTATACTCTTGTCGAGCCACCGAAAGGGATGTTTGCAAACGGTTTAATTCGTCGGTTTTTACCTTCAATTCATCCTGTAACTGGCGTTTGGCAGTTTCGAGAGCAGAATGATTTTGACCGATTTGTGCCGCGATCGCCAGTTTGCGCCGTCGGACTTCTTCAACTCGTTCTGGGGCGATCGCGCCTTCCGTCACGAGACTTTGATAGCGATCGAGGGAATTATTTAAGCTGGCTTCGGTGGCTTGCAAGTTCTGGATTTGGGTTTGATAGCCTTGAATGTGAGGAGGAGGCGATCCCGAGTTCATTTGTGCGATTTCTCCCTGTAATTGGGCGACTCGATCTCGCGCAAAATCGTATTGCTGTTGAATCTGATTTAAACGCGCCTGCGCTGAAAACATTTGTTGCCTCGATGATTCGGTCGCGGCGAGGCTCTCTTGCAAGCGTAACGTCCAATTGCCGATTTCGTCTTCGAGTTGTTCGCTCTCCACGATCGCGAGGGCGCGATCGGCTCGCACGGGTTCGTTGGGCTGTACTAAAACTTCTTTGACAATTCCCGGTATTTTGGCATGAACGATCTCTCTCGCTTCAGGGTTGGGTTCGAGCCAGGCTTCGGCGCGGATGGAGGGATGAACGCGGATTTGACTGACAATTCCCAAAGTCACAAAAATACTCCCTGCAATCCACCAACCTAAATAAGATTTTTTCTCTTTTGAAGCGGGCGCGGGTTTTTCTGGTGTGGTCAGCGCCGAACTTTCCGGCTTTTTGGCAAGGGATAAATTGGCGGAAGGGCGATCGCTAATCTTGGGTTTGGGCGACTCTTCTTTCCGTACGGTTTGAGCCGGGTTGGGAACTTGAAAATGTCTAATTTTATTCATTTTTTTTGTTGTTGATTGAACTCCCCTTCTTGGGAGGGGGCTGGGGGGTGGGTTGTTGTTTGGCTCCGAATTTCTAAATCTACTCTTCTCTCGGAAAGAAGAAGTAAATTAACCATGCAAGCAGGAGCAGAAATGCTGTAATGGGGGCATGGTCTAAAGTCCAATAAATGACTAAGCGTAAAATACTGCCAAAGACGAAGAGAAGATAGAGCAGACTTAATGGGGCATAAATTGCTAAAATGCCGCAATCTTGGGAGCGTTCTTCGATGCCTTTTCCTTGCAATAAAGTGACGTAAAATTTGAAGGAGCGATCGCGCAGATTATTAATGCCAGTTAAGGCAACGGCGAGGTGATAGCCGTCGAATTTGGCCATCGGGTTGAGATTGAGGGTCACGGTAAATAAAGCCGCAACCATTAACAGATAACTGATGGGTTTGAGCCAACTATTATCCACCGAAAAATGCCACAACCAAAACGCGATCGCACCGATGGTCAATTGGCATAAAACCCCCGCACCGACCACTAAAGCGCGCTGTCTGCGCTTGACGAGACAATAAGAATCGCTTGTATTGGTATAGGCTGCGGGCATCAGTAACATAAACAACAAGCCGATTTCCGGAACGATACCGCCATAATGCTTGAGGGTGAGGGCGTGGGCAAATTCGTGAATCGTCACTACCAACATCGCTAGAAGACCAAACGGGACGATTAAAAGCGCCCCCTGAGTTTGCCAGAGAATGCCCCCTTCATAGAGGATTTGCGATCGCAGATTTAAAGCAAATACGAGGGAAGTCGCCAGAAATCCCAACAGCAGTAAAAAGAAGGGTTTTGTCCAAATCCAGTTGAGGAATTGTGCCGGGGCGTGCAGCCAGCAATCGGGGTTAAATAGAGGGACTTTAAAATAGAGTAATTGTAGGGGGGTAAATTTCTTTTTCGGCGGTTTGGGGGGATGAGTCCCTTCCAGCATTCCCGTAGCCGCGAGGATTTGCAGGATATAGTTTAATTGAGCGGGATCGATTGGGTAAGTTTGTGCAATAGCTTCGGCTGGCATTTTTCCCAGATGGGCGATCGCTTCTCCCGTATCGCGATCGATTTGCAAGTATGTCACATCTTCCGGGTTGCGGAGTATCCAGTACCCCTCGGGATGTTCGATCCATTGCACGCAGGATTTAAAAGTGGGTTGTTGTTTCCCTCTTTCCCCCCCTTCCAAAGGGGGGTTAGGGGGGATCGAAGACCTTTCTAAAGAGGGGTTAGGAAGGATCGAAGACCCTTCTAAAGAGGGGTTAGGGGGAATTAGTGACTGTTCGACAATCACCCCTAAATCAACCAAACGATCCAATAACTGCACGACAAAATCCGGGGGCAAATCCCTAAATTTTTGCTCGCAATATTTTTGGACTTGGCGAGTGGTAAATTCTCCCGTAAAGTATTGCAGGGCGTAACTTTCCGGAGGGGCGATCGCATGGCGCAGGATCGCATTTTTGGCGACGAGTACCCGTTGACCCGATCGCCGCAGTTTAGCAATACGCCAATACACGGTAATGTCAGGACAGGGATACTCGGGGATTGAACTTTTGCTGGCGGTAAATGTCACGATTCTGTAGGAGATGAGAACGGATAATGACTCGATAGCGAGGGTTCATTCTGTTCTCTGGAAAGAATGCCGATTTTTATGCAAAAGCCAACTCAATTTAAGCCAATTTCATCACCCATGCGTCCTCTTTCCCGAAGTGATTCTCCCCGAATTTTCCCTCGGTATATCCGGTGAGGTAAATCCCATCTCCCGCGAGGGCGATATCTGCAACGACATCATCGGCATCGGTACCGTATTGCTGTCGCCATTGTAAAGCGCCGTTGATGTCGTATTTGGCAATCCATGCGTCATCTTTGCCGAAATGGGTCGCATCGTCCATTTTACCGCGACTATTCCCCGCAAGATAAACGTTGCCATTACTGTCTGCAACGACGGAAGTCGCGCGATCGCTTGCCTCAGTGCCGAGTTGTCGTTTCCAGTTCAGGTTTCCATCCGCATCCAGTTGGGCAACCCAAGCATCGGTTTCTCCATAATACGTGCCACCGAGATCCTCTTTTGCACCACCCATTCCATACCACCAAGCAATATTGTCTCCTTTCCAGTCATAAACATCACCATCATAAACATCACCAAACCAACCTCGTGTTTGTCCGGATAGATAAATGTTGCCTGCATCATTAACACTAATTGAATGGGCTAGATCTTCAGTAATTGTTCCCAATTGTTTAATCCATTCTTGACTACCTGAACTGTCGTATTTCGCAACCCAAGCATCAGTATCATCACCTTGATGGTCTTTCCAAAGATCGCCATCACTGTAAATTTTATCGCCCAGTTCTCCTTGAGTTTGTCCGGTAATATAAATATTACCTTGATTATCAATAGCAAGGCTATTTGCTTCATCTGCTAAAGATGTTCCGAACTGTCTTACCCATTGTGCTTCACCATATTTATCAAATTTAGCAACCCAAGCATCCGATCCGCCTTGATTTTGATTCTCATCGCCTAAATTTCCATAGGTAAGACCAGCAACGTAAATATTACCTTCATCATCAACGGTTATAGCACCATTAGTAAGATCGTAACCTGCATGGCGTTCTTCTATATCGGGATTGGTCACATCAGGGGGCGCACCAAATTCTTTTTTCCACTGTTGTTCGCCTGCACTGTTATATTTTGCTAACCATGTATCTCGTCCTTCATCATAATGATCTACCTCTAATTTTCCATCCGTCCAACCCGTGACGTAGAGATTGTTATTTTTGTCCGTAATAATCCCAGAGATTTTATCATAACCTTCTGTTCCGACTTGTACTTCCCATTTTTTGTTTCCATCGCTGTCATATTTGGCAATTAAGCCATCCTGTAAGCCGAAATTCGTGGCGTTATCTAAGTTCCCAGAGGTCTGACCTCCAATATAAACATTGTTATCGCTATCAAAGGCGATGGAGTTAGCGCGATCGTATTCTGTTGTTCCCAGTTGTTTTTTCCATTGCAATTGTTGTGTATCATTATCAAAAAGTTTGATGTTTATTACCTCTTCTTTACCAATCGCATAATTGTCATTTTCAAGAAGAAAAATCACAATTGTTTTCTCTTTTTCTACATCATTATCATCGATAGGCACAATCGGGATTGTAACTGATGATTGATTGATAGGGATTGTAACTTGTTCTGGCAATTTCTCAAAATCCTTACCGCTATTGTCAGTGCCTACCCACCAATGAGGAGAAACCCAATAATCTACTGTTAAAGGCTGACTCAGATCGCCAGTACGAGTAATTGTAATTTCTCCCGGATCGCCATATTCAGAAGCGGTATCATCTGTCGCTTCAATGGTTACAGTCGGTCGATCGTCGTTGTCCCAAATAACTGCTGTTTGACTGCCTCGACCATTGACAATTTTGTATTCAGAACTGGGAAGTATGTCTACTTGCACGACTTCATTACCTTCAACGTCAGTATCATCAATCGGTGTAAACCAAGCGTGGGATTCATATCGACCTGCTGGAATTGTAAAACTTGTTGGCAAATCATAATCATCTCCGTTGGTTGCCGTTCCTGTAAATGAAACATTCACTGTTAAATCTTTTCTGATATCACCAGAACGACTGAAGGCAAAATATCCTCGATTACCTGATTCTGAAGTATAGTTTTGTTGCTGGAAGCGATTGGGATCGCTAACACCGTTATACCATTCTGGATATACTAAAACTTCAGGAATTTCATTATCCCAAATTTGTACAGTATCATGGCTAAGTTGACTCACTTCATAATCTTGGCCTTCTGTCAAGGTTAATTTCACGCCTTCTATCCGTTCTGCAATGTTATCGTCTAGAGGTTTGATTGGAATAGTTACAGAGGAAGAACCCGCAGGAATTATAATCTCTGGCAATTTTTCATAATCTGTTCCATTCATATGCTTACCTGCAATTTCATAATTCACCACCAAATCTTTCTCAACATTCCCCGTGCGATAGATGGTAAACTCTCCAGGATCTTCTCCTTCCGTCGCCTCCGGATCGGTTGCTTCAATAGACACCATCGGTTTAGCACCATAGACATTCAAACCCCAATCCGTCCATTCTCGATACCTATTATCCGGCTGAGTATCTTTAACTTTTAACGTCCATGTCCCATATGACGGTTCACCCCAATGATGTGCCGAAGTAAAGACCCAATTAGAATCGCGTTTGTGTCGCGCATCTTTCATTAACTCTGACGTTGTAATCACTTCATTTCCATCGGCATCAAAATAACGATGTTCTAACTCAACTTCTAAAGAATTAATATTGGGATGAACTGCATTAAACTCAATCTCAACCCATTCCACTGTCAAGTCATCCTCCAACTCAGGAATCTGAATACTGGACTCTAAGTCTGAGGTCTGTCCCTTTTCAAAATCTGGCGTATTGTCATCATATAACCGGATCGCAATTTCCTGCCCGATAGACTGCCAATCTTTTGCCGCTTGTACCGCCGCTTCTGCATCCACTAACCCAAAACCATACTCATTACTGTGGCGAATCTTATCCCCGTCTTCCCCACTCCAAGTTGCATCTGGATCGTCAATATATTGCGAAGTTTCCGCTAAAATATGTTGAACGTCTCGCGCTGTCAAAGTGGGATTCGCCTCCAACATTAACGCAACGACTCCCGATACAAAGGGTGCAGCCGCAGAAGTGCCGCCAAATGCCGTGTAATCATCATTTACACCTGTTGTAATGACACCATCTCCTTGCAAAGATAAACCCCAATTTTTCAAATAACCCGTTTCTCCCGTCCCCGTATCTTTGACCCGTAATTGCCACGTCCCATTGGGATCTTCCTCTTCAAAAACAGCCAAAAGTTCTACAGGACGAAACGTTCCTTGATAAGGACTTCCCGAACCATTTTCTGGATTTTTAGCACTCTCAACTGCATTTTTATCTCGTGCTGCATCGTCGGAAATTTTAATTCTCGGACCGACTATTGGATCTAATGCCGTCCCGTCGATCGCTTGCGTAAAAGGAACGCGATCTAACAATTTAACCTCAGTTCCCGCAGGACTAATTAACGTCACCTCTAAATCTTCGTAACGAGTATGAGCAATATTTAACACCACTTCCAAATCGCTGAGATCTCCCTCAAAATCATTGATTTCTAATAGAGACGGTTCGGTATTTTCCGTAATTTTCAACCCTTTAACATTGATGGGTTCTGGAGGAAAAGTAATATGATTTTTTAACTTTCCATAGGCGCGATCGCCAGAACCCGACACAAACAAAGCCGCACCTGTTTCGCTATAACTCGCCCGCTTTCCGCCCCGATGTACTGCCCCAACCGCAATACTATGCCGAGAATTGGCAAAACTATCATCATTTACCGTACTCTTTGCTGCATTATTTCCCGCCGAAAAAACATAAATATTTCCCAGTCCATCCCGTCCCGAAATTGCCGCCGCTTCCATTGCATATTCTGTCAGAGGATTAGAGGTTTGAAAAGCATGACCGCCCCAACTATTGCTATACAAATCGATGTCATCATTGAGATAAGATAACGTATCGGCAATTTCCAAATCCGTGCGCCCGTCAGTTCCCATTTTTAAACCTGCCCAAGACGCATCCGGGGCAACCCCACTCCCTCCGACTTGATTATCTCCTTTCGCCACAGCAATCCCCGCTACAGGAGTCCCGTGATAATGAGTTGTTTCAAAGGATAACGCCCACTTTTCTAACGTCTTGCTAGTTTGATTATCATTGAATATTTCTAACCCCCAAGTTCCTGCCGGATTTTGTCCCTTGAACGCATCAATCGGCAAAGAAATCGTGCCATTCGTATCATCAACATTTAACGTAATGCGATCGCCATCGGGACTTATCAAATCAAACGTTAAACCCTCCAAATTCTCCGTCGTCATTTGTAGATCCAGATCCACGGATTCGATCGCCCCCGTCCCCAAAGAACGAACATCAAAAGTAAATAACTTAGAAGACTCTGCCTTCACTTTTTTGGGTGCAACCGTCCCCAAACTGAATTTTAAATACTCCGCTTCATAATCAAACTCCTGCGATCGCATTGTTGCCGAAGGATCGGTATCGTAAGTACCATTGTTGAGTTCGTCAAAATCTCGGCTTAAATCTGCCCGATAATTGTCCTGTAAGTCCTCATGTTGATGGTTAAACCCATCATCCACAATGCCCACAACAACCCCTTCACCCGTCGCTAAATTCCACGCTTCTTGCACCTTTGCATCGCCGTTTAAATGCCATTGTTGGGATACCATTGGATCGCTGTGAAACTGAATATCGAGGGGTACCAAAGGATAGCCAAACTCCAACCCCGGAAAATCCTTTAACCGTTGCGCTACAGTTTCCGGAGTCGCCGTCTCGGGAAACTCCCAAACATGAGTGTTAGGAATATATCCCGTTGCCTTTCGATATTTCGCCCCGAATAACTCCGCTAACTGCGTCGGAGACTGACCCGGAGAGATGCCGACAACCCATTCTCGCGTTCCTGCCAAAGCTACAGGATTGTAGTTATCGAGATTTTGCGATCGCTTCAGTGCCATGCGAACCCGACTGGAGAGAGAATCTATAATTTTGTTCTCACTTTCAACAAAACTCACTGCTTTTTTAAAGATTTGCCCGAAAGATGTATCTTGCCAATCCTGCACCGGAGCAACCTCCTCTAATAACAGCACATTCCCCGTTGCACCGCCAAGGGTAAAGAGCAAATCGCGATACTCTCGCACCGCCTGCGCGTTGCGATTTTCCTCAAATGCCAAAACATTACCCGCCCCCGTCACATCTGCCAAATAACCGCCCTCAAAGCCATCTACGGGATTAACGGGAGAGAGAGAAAAGAGGGGACGTTTCGATAAGCCCAGATCGGGATTTTCCGCCAACTCCGCCACTGTACCATTGGGAACGAGCATCAGGCCGAACTCACGCCCCGCACCCATTTCCACCGTCTGAATGCCCCGATAATTGCCCGCATTTTCCTCACTGGCAAACCGCACCGCCTCCGTTTTGTCCGAGAAAACCACCGATCCGCCATCATTCTCTAAAATTCGTCGCGTCACCTCAGTAATAAATTCCGGCGATCCGGGTTTAAATTCTTCCAAACCCGACACATCAAAAATTGCTACTTCTCCCTCATAAATCCCTTCATCATAAAGAAAATCAAAAGTAACCTTACCTTCCTCACCGACTGTAAATACGCCCGATTCCCATCCCTGCCAATCACTTTCCGGATCGTAAGGGGCATCGGGTAAGGGTTGCAAGCGCAATTTTGCCGGATCGGGAGTCGCCGCCGCCGCCAAATAACCCGCCGCTACTACATCCACGATCGCCGCCCCAGTCTCCGGATTGACCGCCGTTGCTGTCTGTTCTAAGATTTCGATAACTTGAGTGTAAGACAGTTCGGGATTCACCGCCCAAACCCGCGCAAAATGTCCGGCTAATTCTGCCGCTTCTTTCTCGGCATTCTCCACCGCACCCACCGTCACAATATTGTCAAACTCTGCGATCGCATGCTCCCCTCTTGGGAGGGGTTGGGGGTGGGTTTCGCCTGGGAGAGGTTGGGTAGACCCCATCTCCCCATCCGCGATCGCCACCACTAAAACCCCATTCTCTCTTGCATAAGTTAGCGCTGCTGCTTGAGTTTCTCCCAACTCTTCACTCAAGAGATCGTTATCCAATGCCAGATAAGCGATCGCATTTTCCCGCCCCGATCCCCGCGCTTCATCCACAAACTCAACTAAAGAATCTTCCCAAGTCTCCCCATCGGCGCGTCCCACCCATAACGGGGCGCTTTCAGGCTCGATCGCCTCTAAAATATCCGTTTCTGCTTCTTCTCCTGTGGGTAACAAGGGATTGTCATCCCCATCGATGCGATCTTGACCTAAAGTGAGAGGTTCGCGCTCTGTCTCGATGGAGAAAGCGCTATCTTCTCCAGAAAATTCTCCTTCATCAATGACTCCAACAATCGGTTGTTGCTCTGCGGATACCTCGGGTAAGGCAAGTTCATCGGCGATCGCATCCTCAGCATAATTAATAATCGCCTTTCCCCGATCCGTCTCGCGCCAATCTTCTGCCGGATCGATGAGATCGTCTAGATCGATCGCTTCTCCCGTCGCCCCTCGCACTTGAAAAATAAGATCGTTGTAATCGCTATCAAACCATCGATGTCCCTCCTGTACATCCTCCATTACAAACAAACTGCCGTCGCCCGTCACATCGGCAATTTGCGCTAAATGGAAGCGATCGTCGGGATTGGCTGTCGAGAGAGAAAATAGAGGTGCTTTCAATCCGCCAATGCTAGGATTTTCGTAAATTTCCTCAACCGTACTATTGGGAATCAACATCACCCCAAAATGGGATCCCGCTTCCATTTTGAAGGTTTTTGTCCCCAAATATTTGCCCGAGTTCCAGTCTTTTCCTTCTCCTAAGTCTCCGTCAAATTTTGCCCCTTCAAGGCGATCGCTAATCACCGTATGACCTTCTGTCGATTCAGTTAGAGCGCGCCTTGCTGCTTCTCGAATGAATTCCTCACTACCGGGAATTTCATCTAAATCTTCCAAACTAAAAATCGCCAGTTCAAACTGATATTTCCCTCCATCAAAGAGAAAATCAATCTCGACTTCTCCACTCTCCCCCACCGTAAAATAACCCGACTCAAAAGCCGCGATCGCCTCTGCGCCAAAAGCGGAAGGAGGCAACAATAAATCCACCGCATCCCCGTCCAAATCTAGAGGAGAATCATCCCCCACATCCACCAACCCACTTAGCGTGAGAATGGGTTCGAGAATAAATGCTTGGAACTGAGTTCGAGAGGAGTCTCGCGATTGACAAAAGAATTTGAATAGGCGATCGAACATTGGTCATATCCTCCTCAAGGGGTGACAAGCAGGCTGAAAAGCGTGTGGAGAAAGGAACTTGGCAAACGTCCCCAAAAAGAATAGAGTTGTCTAGACCGACAACTCTATGAAAAAATGTTTCCCGAATTATACCAGAAAGTCTTCGACATTAAC
>JBCCVR010000030.1:0-45296 GCA_039194995.1 Cyanobacteria bacterium P01_E01_bin.42
AGTTTGCTGCCAATCTCCTCCCATTGCTTTAATGAAAGCCTGCAATTGAATGAGGATATTTTGATGAATGCACTGCCAAAATTTGAGATCGCGGGGATCTGCGATCGCATCGGATTCCAACGCTTTCGAGATTGTTTCTACCACTAATTTAGCCCCGATTTTAGCGCCGACCTCGCTATGCCGACCGCTACCGCAACCATCGCAAACCACCGCGACGGTAAAGCGATCGCGACTCAGTACGGATAACGCATCTTGGTTATTGACCCCGAGGCGAATGTGCCTGCGTCCGATAACCGACCCCATTGCCAGCTCGTATTGATTTTTCATGGCTTTGTGTATTAGATACGTTAAGTGTAGTGTTTATTTTACACAGTGTCAACGCAGACAGTTAGATTTTTGTCCTCAGCAAGCATTCTCAAAATAAGAATTGATTAGGATAAAAACACACTCTCCATGCGATCGCCAGAGGAGGACTCCGGCAACCTCAAGCGATCGATTTGCGTCAGCAAACCTCGTCGGCGTAAAACAATGACCGATAATAATTTTTTGAGTTAGCGTGTAAAATTCCGATCGCCTCATCAAATCTCGCGATCGACCCATTGCGTGAGGAAATCACTTATGAGTTTTCAAACTATGGATTCTTCTCTATTATCAGCTTCCGAACGCACATCTTCTCTCTCTCCTGCTTTGGCGTTTCATCCAGCACCTGCTTGTCTATTAAGCGATCGCAAAACCAACGTGCCAATTTACTGGAGTGCAGAACAATTTAAGCTGGATCGAGTGACAGTGTTTCAAACAGCCAGTCGCCCTCAAAAACGCGCTATTCTGCAAATTACCACGCGAGATATTCTCAAACGTGCCTACGAAATGGAGACTTTTGGAGTGCGCTACACTGAGAAAGCGATCGCGTTGGGAATGACGCTACAAGAAAGAACCCTCTATTCAATTTTTAAAGCCGAAAATACCTATCATCTCACGCGGATTGCTGGCTGGCTCGATCGAGAAGAATTAAGCGAATTTCAGCCGCTATTTTTCCCCTTTTTAGATGGTTTTATCGAGGAAAATAATGCTAATGTTCTGCGATTTGTCATGCAGATTGTTTTAGAAGGATGGGAGTTGAATGGTTATCGTAAATTTCTCAAGGCGTGTCGAGAAGAAAAAATCATTTCTTTTTTACAAGAAATGTTAGAAAATAAATCCCGACATCACGCGATCGGTATGACGCTGTTTAAAAAATCTCCTTTGTCGGATGGCGACTGCGAGATTTTAATCGAAGTGTTAGCAGAACTTACCCGAGAGATTCAAAAACTTTCTGACCATTTAATCGATGCGATCGAGCAGGTTTTAGGGCATTTAACAATTGCTCAAAAACAGCAAGCAATGGCAGAATTAGAACTTGAAAAATATAATGCTATGCAGTTAAAGCGATTGCATTTTTTGATTGGCAAAGCGAGATCGGGGCGCATTCTAGCCGAACTCGAAAATCGAGGTTATTTTCGTGTCTTGTTGTAGATTGTAATGCACATGAGCCTCGAAATTATCTCTGCATTTTACAATCCCAACCGCAGCGTTATTCCCAAGCACAAACCGGGAAGCAAAAAGAAAGCCGAAATAACATAAACAAACGCCCAAATTTTCTGCTCGCAAGCCACCTTTGCCAACATTTTCGCGCCCAAAATTGGTAAATTTCTTAAGAACGGAATGCCGTAAATCACGATTACGCCGATCGCGTTATAGAGTAAATGTACGAAAGCAATTTCTAAAGCCGGTAATTGATTGTTTGTCGCTGCCGTTGCCGCGATCGCTGCGGTGATGCAAGTGCCGATATTTGCCCCCAAGGTAAAAGGATAAACTTGTTCTAAACTCAGAAATCCCGTTCCCGCTAACGGCACGATTAAACTCGTTGTCGTCGAAGAAGATTGTACGAAAACCGTGACTAGCGTGCCAGAAAAAATACCTTTTAACGAGCCCGATCCGATCGCGCCTTCTAATAAATCCTTCGCTTTTCCGACCAGTAGCTCTTTTAAGAGTTTGCCTAAAAAGAAAATGGCGGCAAAAAACGCCCCAATGCCGAGAATAATTAAAATAATGCCATCAAAAGGAAAGGGAAATTTGTGGGCGATCGCTTCTAAAATTCCTTCGACAGGAGAAGCGATCGCGCCAATTAAATTCAATTTTCCGGCATCTACGGCCACTTCTCCCACCAATAATCCCGCCAAGATTCGCGCCAGTTTCTCAAAAAAGTGAGTAAAAATTTCTAAGGGTAAAAAGAGAACCACGGCAATGAAATTAAAAAAATCGTGGATCGTCGCCGCCGCAAATGCCCGTTGAAACTCCTCTTTCTCTCGTACATAACCGAGACTAACGAGGGTATTCGTAATCGTCGTCCCGATATTTGCCCCCATCACCATCGGGATCGCGACCGAAATCGGCAATCCTCCCGCCACTAAACCGACGATAATCGAGGTAATCGTACTCGAAGATTGAATGAACGCCGTTGCCAGAGTCCCCACGATTAAACCTGCAAAAGGATTGGTAGCAAAGGCAAATAACTCGATCTCCCCATCCCCGGCGATCGCGCGAAACCCCGAACCGATCGCCCCAACTGCTACGAGAAGGAGATAGATTAGCGCGATCGCCCCGAGCCAATAATAAAAGCGGTTAGGGACTGCGATCGTCTCTTCCGTCCGGTCTATTGTTTCGCTCATAATTCGGTCATCAATAATCGGGATTTCTCCAAATTATTTTAAACAATTTTTAAGATTTTTCGTGCGTTTAATTATGATTGTAATTGTCAGAGTATTGTAACAATTAATATTTAACTTCTTCTTTAGATGATAATACCGAGGATCGGGCTACGATAGGTTGAATTCTAAACTCAATTCTGAGTAAAAATTCCAATTGCCAGCGATTCATAATTGTTACAGAGAGGACTTATGGCGAAACGAACCTTTGGTGTTATCGGTTTGGCGGTCATGGGAGAAAACTTGGCTCTCAACGTGGAAAGTCGGGGTTTTCCTATTGCTGTCTACAATCGGACTGAAAGCAAAACAAAAACATTTATGGAAACGCGGGCGCAAGGAAAAGACGTAAAAGCCGCCTATTCCCTTGAAGAGTTCGTGCAAGTTCTCGAACGCCCTCGCAAAATTTTAGTGATGGTAAAAGCGGGTAAACCCGTCGATGCAGTCATTCAACAATTAAAGCCTCTCCTCGAAGAAGGCGATATGATTATCGACGGGGGAAATTCCCTGTACGATGACACCGAACGCCGTACCCAAGAGTTAGAAGCCACTGGACTTGGATTTGTTGGCATGGGGGTTAGTGGCGGTGAAGAAGGGGCATTAAATGGCCCGAGTATAATGCCGGGGGGAACTGAAAGTGCCTACAGAGAACTAGAGCCGATTCTCACCAAAATTGCTGCCCAAGTCGATGATGGTCCTTGCGTAACCTTTGTTGGACCCGGCGGTGCAGGTCATTATGTAAAAATGGTTCATAATGGCATTGAATACGGCGATATGCAGTTAATTGCTGAAGCCTATGACTTGATGAAATCCTGTTTAGGAGTAAGCAATCAAGAACTCCATGAAATCTTTGCCGAATGGAACAAAACCGATGAGTTAAACTCGTTCTTGATTGAGATTACGGCAGATATTTTCAAGTACGTCGATAAAGAATCCAATACCCATTTAGTCGATCTGATTCTCGATGCCGCCGGACAAAAAGGAACGGGACGCTGGACGGTGGTGAGTGCCTTAGAATTGGGCGTACCCATTCCCACGATTTTCGCGGCGGTGAATGCTCGTGTCATGTCTTCTTATAAGGAAGAACGGGTTGCAGCATCTAAAGAAATTACGGCAACAGTCACGGAATTTTCTGGAGATAAGAAAGCATTTATCGACAAAGTTCGGGATGCGTTGTATTGCTCCAAAATGTGTTCTTACGCTCAAGGAATGGCTCTGTTGAGAAAGGCTTCCGACGAGAAAGGATACAATCTCGATTTGGCAGAAGATGCCCGTATTTGGAAAGGCGGTTGTATCATCCGGGCGGGTTTCCTCGATAAGATCAAGAAAGCATTTACCGACAATCCCGAATTGCCGAATTTGCTCTTGGCTCCAGAATTCAAACAAAGCATTCTCGATCGCCAAGCAGCATGGCGAGAGGTCTTATCGGTTGCCAGTAGTGCAGGAATTGCGGTGCCTGCATTTAGCGCCTCTTTGGATTATTTTGACAGCTACCGCCGCGATCGCCTGCCACAAAATCTCACCCAAGCACAACGGGATTATTTTGGGGCGCATACTTACGAACGCATCGATAAGCCTCGCGGAGAGTTTACCCACACGGAATGGATGCAGGGTTAAAACTCAATTTAACTGAACTGTAGGGCGTTTTTGCGAACGCCCTTTTGTTTTTTATGGTAGATTGAAAGGAATTGCGATCACAAATTTTATTCTTCAGTTTGAAGATTGAGAGATTTTCCCACCGTCCAAAGGCGATCGGCATCTCGAAGATAAAATAGGGCAAAACAGGCGGCTAACATCGGCCATGCGGCAAAAAAGAGTAAGTTATCAAAGGCTTGGATATATCTTGAATAAGAAGATAAAGTAGAAACGGCGTGCATGAGCAAAACAGCCCCATAGGTTAAATGCTTTTTAAAACCAATGACAAAGCCAATAATAATGACCAGTTGCACCGCACCGATAATATAGATAATTGTATGCTCTAAACCGCCAATTTTATAAAAGACTTCAAAAACTTTCGCGGCATGGTCTGGCTTAACAAATTTATCCGCCGTCCAGATTGCCATCACTAAAAATACGCTTAACCTCAATAAAAGGAGAACGAGAGGCAAGCGACGCTCGATTTTTTCTGAATTCATCATGATTGTTAATTCCTCTATTGCTTATCTTGCCAATAACTTGACATTGTTCTCTTAATTTTCTCTGAGAAGACAGACAAGATTTACACTTTCTCGGGCGATCGCAAACTTTCAATGCACCCATCGCCACTCAAACGAAATATCTCAATCGCATCGCTTCCACTTCGCGTATTCGCCAAACAACAGACTTGCGCGATCGTACTATCCGAGTAGTGAATTTGCTGGCGATAATAGCGGTGCATATGACCGCATAAAATCAAACGCGGTTTCAAGCTCTCAATTAACATTTTCGCATATTCATTGCCCACCATTTCCGAATCGGTAACGTCTAAATCACTATCTGATGTTAGCAAACCTCTCGGCCACTCATGCAGTAACAGAATATCGGCACTTTGAAATTCTAATGCTTGCAAAACTTCATTCTCGGTAAATCCGATGTAGTCTGCATTGGAACGTCGATCGATCTCTGCAATTGGCGGACGCTGTGCAAACAAATGTTCTTTATAGATCCCGGAAAGTCCAACAATTTTTAATCCAGCTAATTTTACCGTTCCTACTCGTCCTAAATAATAACAATTGGGGGCAATTTCTGTATTATTGGGAATGCGATCGAGAAAACCATAAGGTTCGTGATTTCCACCAATAAACCAAACTGGATAAGGCAAAATCGCGCTCCCACTATAAAAATGGGCAAAATTTCCTAACTTTCGATATTTTGCGGGTGTATCCATTGTTTGCAGATCGGCTTCATGTCGGTGGGGTTCAAAGTCGCCGACCTGTAAAACAAAAGAGAGTTGAGACTCCCATTTTTTCAAGAGTCCCAACATTTCGTACATTTCCCCATGTACGTCTCCCACTCCCGCAAAATAAATCTCTTGCCCTGTCATTTCTCCTTTTCAATATGCTCCTTTCTTACTGAGAATTACACCAAAAGTTCGGAAAATTAAGCGCAAATCATAACTGATTGACCATTTTTCTTGATAGTCCAAATCCATTTTAACGATATCATTAAAATTCTTAACTGAAGACCGTCCATTAACTTGCCATTCTCCCGTCAAACCCGGTTTAACTTGCAAGCGTTGCCAATGATATTCGCTATATTTCTCAACTTCATCTGGCGTTGGGGGACGAGTTCCCACTAAACTCATTTCTCCTTTGAGAACGTTCCAAAATTGTGGAAATTCATCTAAACTAGTGCGGCGTAAAAATTTTCCAACGGGGGTAATACGGGGATCGTTTTTGTTTTTAAAAATAAAACCGTCGGCTTGGTTTTTAACTAGATGTTTGAGGCAATCGGCATTAGCAACCATGGAACGGAACTTCCACAAACGGAAGGTTCTGCCTTTCAAACCGCAACGAATTTGACTGTAGAATAAGGGGCCGGGACTGGTAAAGTAAAGGGCGATCGCAATGGGGATCGCGATCGCGGTAGTTAAAATTAATCCCACCAACGCACCGATAATATCGATTGCTCGTTTGATGGGGTTGAAAACAGAAGGATGAATTTTGAAGGAAGTTTTTGACTCGGTTAAGGGAGAGTTAAGAGTGTTAGGAACACAAGGCATTACCGAGGGCGAGGACGGTGAATAATGGGGAGAAAAATTTGGAGAAGTAATCACGGCGGCAGATACAAGGTTAAGTTAACTTAGAGCACCTTCTACCTCTATGATAAGCGGATTTTTTGAGAAATGCCTAGAGTAAATTAGGAACTTTACAAAATCTTTAAATAAATTCACCAAAATCTTACAATAGATTATTGCACCTATCTTAAGTAAACGATCGTTACGCCGGCTCCGCCTTCATTTTGAGGGGCGAGTTCAAAGCGATCGACTTGGGGATGGCGTTCTAAAAATTCGTGAACCCCTTGTCGCAAACGTCCGGTTCCTTTACCGTGAACGATCCAGAGAACTCCGGCTCGGGTTGCCGCAGAAATGGCTTTTTCGATTTGGGATTCTGCTTGAAAGACGCGACTTCCGCGAATATCGACGCTATTTTGAGAAGTCCGTACCATTGCCACAGGCGAGACGGATAATTTTGAGGTTTCTTCTATTTTTTGCCCGGCACTGCGCGAAGTCGAAGTGTTGTTCGTTTTGGGTTGCTTTTTTTCTTTTAGTTTCTTCTCTACTTTTTGACCATCCAAAGATTCGATATCTGTCGCGGGAACGCTCATTTTCATTAAACCAAAACGGACGTTTAATTCCATACCATTCTCGCTAATACTTAAGACTTCAGCCGTTTGTCCGAGGCGAGGAATGCGAACTTTTTCGCCAACTTTGGGTTGATAGCCGAGATCGGCATTTGGTGCCTCAAATTTGGGAGAATATTCGGCATCGATTTTTTGCAGGTTTTGTACGGCTTTCTGTGCCTTTTGCATGGTTTGCTGTTGGCTCAATTCCCGCATGATTTTGTTGATTTCGGCTTTGGCGGTGGCGATCGCATCGTTAACGGCTTTTTGTTGGGATAATTTTAAGGCACGTTCTCGCTCTTGCAACGATTGCGCTTTTTGGGAAACTTCTTCATAGAATCTTTCGGCTTGTTGCAATAGATTGGCGGCTTCTTTTGCTTTTCCTTCTTGTTGTTTGCGCTGCTGTTCTAACCCGACAATGGTTTGATTGATTTCTTGGGAAAAACCGCCAACGCGATCGCCTGCTTCTGTGATTATCTCTTCTGGCAGTCCCAACCGTCCGGCGATCGTTAGGGCATTAGACCGTCCGGGAATGCCCCACAACAGGCGATAGGTGGGAGATAGGGTTACATCGTCGAATTCCACCGAAGCATTTTCAAAGCGGGTATCTTGGTATTTGAGCGTTTTCAATTCGCCGTAGTGGGTGCTGGCAATGGTGAGGCGAACGCGATCGCAGAGATATTTTAAGAGAGAAATCGCGAGGGCGCTGCCTTCGGCGGGATCGGTGCCGGCTCCCACTTCATCGAGGAGAATGAGAGATTGGGGATCCTCGGCGATCGCGTCAACAATGCGACCGATGCGGCGAATATGTCCAGAAAAGGTGGATAAACTTTGTTGCAAGGATTGTTCGTCGCCAATATCGGCGCAGACTTGGCTAAACCAAGGCAATTCTACTGGTTCTCGAGCGGGGACGAATAGACCGCTTTTCGCCATCAGTGCGGCGAGACCGACGGTTTTTAAGGTGACGGTTTTACCTCCCGTATTGGAGCCTGTGATAGCCACGACGCGAATTTCCGGTCTAATTTGCACGTCAATAGGGGTGACTTCGTTGCTTTGTTCGTGTTTGTGCTGCCAAACGAGGAGGGGGTGACGCAACTGACGCAGGGCGATCGCTTCTTCGGGTTCTACAAAGCGGGGAGGGTTTGCTTCCAACCAGTAACTATAGCGCGCTTTGGCAGTGGCGAGATCGAGGGTAGTGGCAACTACAAGGAGGTGTTCTAAATCTTCGCGAATGGCCGCTATTTTCTCCGTTAAGCCCTGTAAAACGATCTCTTCTTCTCTTTTTTCCTGTCGCTGGGTTTGGCGCAGTGTATTGCCCAAATTAACCACCGCACTGGGTTCGACATAGAGGGTAGATCCGGTGCTGGAGGTATCATGGACGACTCCGGGGATCGCATCTTTTTGAGGGGCTTTTACGGCGAGGACGTAGCGATCGCCTCGTTGGGTAATGGTGGGTTGCTGGATCGCGCCCCCTTGGCGTTGGATGATGCGTTGCAGGATGCCGTAAATCTTGTCTCGCAAGGATTTGAGCTTGTTACGGATGTCTGCGAGCTTGCTGCTAGCGCGATCGGTGACTTTGCCGCGATCGTCAATGCAATGATGAATTTCCCGCTCGACTTCGGGATAGGTGCGAACGCTGGAGACGAGGTTTTGCAGGGTGGGGATATCTTCGCGATCGTCGAGTATTCTGCGAATGCGGCGCATTCCGGCGAGGGTACTGGCGATATCGAGGAGTTCTTCTCCCGATAGCGTCCCCAGCAATTTTACCCGTTCGAGACCGTTGCCGATATCTTTGATGCCATCGAAGGAAAGTACGCTAGTGAGGTCGTTATCGAGTAAGTATGCCTCTTTGGTTTGAGCGAGAAGTGTGAGGGTTTCTGCGCGGGTTGCGGGAGGGACGAGATGACGCGCCGCGATCGCGCCGAGTTTGGTGGCGGTGAAGGTGCTGAGATGCTGGCATAGGCGCTGCCATTCCAGTAGTTCTAGGGTTTCGTCCATGTTTTCGAGGGCGATCGGGGGAGGCGTTTGGGTGATTGTAATACAGATTGTAACTTATTATGAGGCAGGATTGGCGATCGCACTGGATATTGTTGGAGAAAGTGGCGATCGTCAGGATCGGAAATGGATTGAGATCGGGCGATCGCGCGTTTGGAACAAGATCGTAAATCAGATTGCCGTTCTCCAACAAACGAGTTAAGCTCTAATTGGCACTTGAAATATAGGCGATCGCTATGCCGGATAAGGATTCCCAACCCGATAAAAAAGAAGAGAATTCCCCCTTTGAAGACCAACGAGAATCAACGCAAACTTGGCTTCTCAATACAGGTCATTCTTTCATGCAGTCAGCACCCGTACAAAAAATTGGACTGACCTTAATCAAATGGATGCCAATGGGAGGAAGTGCGACAGTCTTGGGGTCTTTTCTTTTACAACAGGATTGGCTGTATGCTGTCTTTGCTTTCCCTCCTTTGGTTTTAACTGTACTTTGGGCAGGTTATACCGAAAGTTTTCTCATCAAAGTACATGAAAAATCTCAGGAAAGAGGCAAGAAAGATGGCGATCGCTTTATAGAGTGGCTAACTTGGAGGTTCGCCGGGACGGAGGAGCAATATTTATACTGCCAGAAGAGTGCTTGTCAGGATTATACGACGGAAGGACACAAACCCGCTCTCAGCATCTTTATTACCATGCTGGATGAGGTTTTCGTGCCGTTGGAGTTGAGCAATCGTTTTTTGCGGAATTTGGAGGGAGATTGTTTGCCGATGCCTGCGAGTTTGAAGTGGGATCGGGACGTTAGGGAACGAATTAAAAGGGCTGAGGGGTTGCGAATTTGGGATTTGTTGAAAAAGGTACGGGAAGTACCAAGTTATCGTCGTATGGCTATTCTAGCATGGGGTGGTTACGGAAAGACAACTTTATTGCGTCACGTTACCTATCTTTACAGTTATAAAAAACAACCGCGCAACGCTCCTAAATTACTTCCGGTTTTGTTCTATTTACGCAGTCAGCAAGAGCGAATGGTTGAGGGGAAATTGGATTTACCAGAGTTAATCGAAAAGCATCATATTCCCAGTTTACCCCAAGGAAAGGATTTGAATTTACCGCCGAATTGGGTTCGGAAGTTGCTGCGAGAGGGTAAAATGCTGGTTA
The DNA here is from genome assembly GCA_039194995.1 of Cyanobacteria bacterium P01_E01_bin.42. Classification (GTDB taxonomy): domain Bacteria; phylum Cyanobacteriota; class Cyanobacteriia; order Cyanobacteriales; family Spirulinaceae; genus CCY15215. The sequence continues at coordinate 10,212 of JBCCVR010000030.1, forward strand.
TGTTTGATGGGTTTGATGAGGTAAAAGAACAGTGGCAGAAACCCGTGAGTGTGTGGATTGGCAAACAGATGCGGGAATATCCAAAGACGGTGTTTATTTTAACGTCTCGTCCGGCAGGCTATAAGAATTTTATTGCTGAGGATCGCTTTAGCACGGAAGTTTTTGTTAAGAGTTTTAATGACGATCAGAAAGAGCGTTTTATTCGCCGTTGGTATCTCTGTCAGGAACGATATGCGCGGGGAGGCAGAAATACGCCAGAGGTGAAACAAGCAGCGAATGAGAATGCTTTAAATCTGTTGGCACAAATTCATGCAGGAGAGCAATCGGAGTTGAAGGAGTTGGCAAAAAATCCTTTGATGTTGAATATGATTGTCAGTTTACATCGTTGTTATCCGGGGGAGAATTTGCCACGACGACGGGCGGAATTGTATCGGGAAATTATTCGCTTGCAGTTGGGCGATCGACCTTTGGCAAGAAATATTGATATGATTTTATCTGTGAATGAAAGTCAGCAGGTTTTGCAAACGCTGGCTTTAGATATGGTATACAAGGATTTAACAGAAGTCGGAAGAGAAGTATTATTAAAGCGTTTGCAACATCATCTCAAGCGAGTTGATGATTCGGTGGATGTCGTGCAGTTTTTGAAGGAGATCGAGCAAGTTAGCGAACTATTGGTGAAAAAAGACGAGAATTATATTTTTTCTCATGTCAGTTTTCGCAACTTTTTGGCGGCATCTGCAATTCAAGAATGGAAGCAAGAGAAATTATTGTTAGAGTCTTGGCATAAAACGGAAGGATGGCGAGAGACGGTTTTGCTCTATACGGCGTTGGTAAATCCGGTGAAAATCGTGCGGGGATTGTTAGCAGATGGCTCGAAAGAAGCGATCGATCTGGCTTATAAATGCTTGCAGGAAACGCCGCGTAAGGTCGATCCGAAGTTGGAAGCAGAAATCGAAAATCTTCGAGAAAACGTGACTGATAAGCGTTACGAACAGTTAGAAGAATATCTGAAAAAAGGCGAATGGAAACAGGCAGATAATGAGACAGATCGCGTCATGCTTCAAGTTGTTGGCAAAGACAAGAATGAAGTTTTAGACGAAGAAGACATCAAAAATTTTCCCTGTGACGATCTCCGCACGATAAATGACCTTTGGTTAAAGTATAGTAACGGTCATTTTGGCTTCTCCGTCCAGAAAGAAATTTGGATAGAGGAAGGGGGACAGCCCGGAGTCTACAATTATGATATATTTAAAAAGTTTGGCGATCGCGTTCGGTGGAAAAAAGGACAAGAATGGAAATTCTCCGAAATCGAATACAATCTCTCAGCCCCCCGAGGACATCTCCCATGTGTGTGTATTGAGGTGGTTGTGCGTTTCTCTTTTCTCGCGCAGAGACTTGTAACCTGTAGAATAGAGCATTCTCAGACCACTGTCAAATAAATTTTTAAAGCGTTTTTTCACGAAATCATAGGGTTGTCCTCAATTCATTACCGAGTACGGCGGCAACTGGCTACCAATTATTACGAGACCCGGTGCTGTAACTCCTTGCGTAACAATCGTTTCGCTTGCCAATCGCCCGATTCTCAAGAATCGTCAAAAAAACGAGCAGCAATCTTGGGATCGTAACAATTCGCCAAAACAAATTGTTTCGCCACCTCTCGCGCTTCCGACGTATTCACCTCCCAAATTGCCCAAGGCAGTTTCATTTGACCAGGAGGCGGTCTTTTTCCTTTAGTGCGAATGACTTTAGGTAAAAACTTGCTCCCCCAATGACAGCGTTTTTCCGACTTGGGTTTGGGTTTATACCTCTTGCAAAACTTGCGATATTTTCTCGCGCATTCCTCCAAATTTCTCCCCAATGCTAAAAATGCCGGATGCCATTGGGTTAACCCATCATCCGTCAAGCGATCGTACATCCCATAATTGCTAAAATCATAAAAGAATCCTTGCTGCATATTCGCCGCTTTTGGGTTCGCGTGAATGTAGCGCAACGTATTCAAAGCACGGCGATAATTCGTATTTTCAAACCCACTGCTGTGATAGCGCTTTTCCCAAAAATGTCCCGTGCGATTCAACATCCGATTAAAACACATGGCACTGTACCAATTGAGAAAGTGCATGATTTTGGGCAAATCTTCCGGTTGTAGCGGCTCTAAAAGATAGTGAATATGATTGCTCATAATACACAAGGCATAGAGTTTAAAATGGTATTTCTCCAGCGCTTTTTTGAGACAATAGAGCAGCACCTCGCGGCATTCCTGACGAGTCAAGCGAAACTCGCGGTTATTGCAACGGACAGTGATGTGATAGGAGTGATTGGGTTTGAGTTCTCGCGGTTTTTGAGGCATTAATTGAGTGGGTTCGAGCGATCGCAAAGTATAATCAGTTAAAAATGCAATGGTGCAGGAAGCAATGATACAAGAAGATTTACAATATTTTATTGAATATCGCGCCCAAAATCTCGCGATGGTACACCTCACCCGCAGACAAGATTTAATCGTGCAGCGACTCGACGACAAGCAAAGCGATCGCGGACTGAAAATATTAGCAACATTACAAAAAGATGGCATTTCTACAGGGAGAATGTTCGGCATAGACGTACAAGCTAGAGATAAGGCGATCGCCAATTTCGCCGATCTCCCGCAACTGCCAACTCGAGAAACAGAGCCTTACTATCAAAATATACCCTTTCCGGCTTGCGTCTTTTTCTTCACGATGGACGACGATCTCGGCTATTACAAATGGCTCAAATATCCCCTCCTAGAAGATCGAGAACTCGATGAATTAGAGCGCGATCGCTGGCATCTTTTAGATCGAAATGCTCTCTCGCAGATCGTTGATGCGATCGCGACTTGGTACGATGCCAAACAACATTCTATTGCTTAACAATTCTGGCGATACAGAGCAGAGTATAATTAGAGACAGGATTGCCAAACCAACATAAAAAGAACTGTTAATGAAGCTCAAACAACGGGTACGAGAAAAACGAGAAGCGATCGCAGAAATTGCCGCCAAACACGGAGCATTTAACGTGCGGATTTTTGGCTCGGTCGCGCGAGGAGAAGAAACAGAAAACAGCGACATCGATTTGTTAATCGATTACGACTTAGCCAAAACTTCTCCTTGGTTTCCGGGAGGATTATTAATGGATTTGCAAGACTTGTTACAGTGTAAAGTAGATATTGTTACTGAAAAAGGGCTGAGTCCTTTAATTCGAGAGCGAGTTTTACAAGAGGCACAACCTTTATGAATAAAGAGCGCGATCGCATCTATATCCAACATATTTTAGAGTGTATCGATCGCATTAACGAATACACCTGCAATGGAAAAAATAGTTTTTTAAATGAAGTTATAGTGCAAGATGCCGTATTGCGACGCTTGCAAACAATGGCAGAATCAACTCAGCGACTCTCGGAGGATTTAAAATCTAAAGTCTCGGATGTTGATTGGCGTGCTTTATCAGGTTTTAGAAATGTTTTGGTGCATGACTATTTAAGTGGAATCGATCTCGATCGCATTTGGGATGCCATTGCTAACTATTTACCCGATCTAGAACGAGCAATTCGAAAAATTGAAGAGGAACTCAATCGAGACTGAAATTATAGTTAGGCGATCGCATTGTGCTAAAATCATAAAACTACGTTCAAATCGAGAACAATCATGACGATTCAAGAACGAGCGATCGCAGACATTTCAGAAAAACTCAATTCGAGAGAGACAAAAACTCTCGCCAAATGGTCGCTTGTTGAATATCATCAAATGATTGCTGCTGGAATCTTGCAAAATCGCCGCGTGGAATTATTAGCAGGGGAAATTGTAGAAATGAGTCCGGAAAGTCCCCTTCATTACAATACAGCGAAACGTGGCACGAGATATTTAGAAGAACTGCTGGGCGATCGCGCGGAAATTCGCTTTAATGGATCCATTTCCCTCTCAAACTCCGAACCCGAACCCGATATCGCGATCGTCGCACCACCAGAGTCCCGTTATAACGATCGCCATCCCGGAGTCGCAGATATTTTTTGGTTGGTAGAAGTCGCACAAACCAGCTTAAAAAAAGATACAGAAATCAAACCCATTATTTATGCCAGCGAAGGCATTCTCGAATATTGGTTGCTCAATTTACCCGAAAGAAAATTAATTGTTTTTCGAGATCCCCAACAAAATAGTTATACCACGCGCCTTGAATTAGAAGAAGGAATGATTTCCCCCCTCGCATTTCCAGATATTACCGTTTCTTGCGATCGCCTTTTCCTATCCTAATCAAAATCTATCCTTCGGATACTTTAATAATAATCTTACCCACTGCTCGTTCCGACTCACTGCGATCGTGAGCGATCGCCAGTTCCGAAAGCGGATAAATGCGATCCACAATCGTGCAGAGGCGATCGCTTTCAATCCAATCTTTGAGAATGTTTAAATCTTGAGCCGTAGGATTTAAAACGATCCATTTTGCCCTTTGTCCCGGTATAATACTCGTGAAAACGTTCCAAAATGCCCCGGATAAATCGGGCAGCGTAGAAATATAAATCCCCTTGGGTTTGAGAACTTGGCGACAGTTTGGAAACGTTTGTTTGGCAACCGCATCCAAAATACAATCGTATTTAACTGTATTTTGGGTAAAATCTTCTTGGGTGTAATCAATAACATTGTCAGCACCCAGCGATCGCACCAACTCCATATTTTTCGTACTGCAAACCCCCGTCACGATCGCCCCTAATATCTTCGCAATTTGTACCGCAAACGTGCCGACTCCCCCCGATGCACCGTTAATCAAAACGCGATCGCCTGCTTTTACCCTGCCGCGATCGCGCAATGCTTGCAATGCTGTTAAAGCTGCCAAAGGGACTCCTGCTGCTTCTTTATAAGTCATATTAACGGGTTTGGGAACGAGCAAACTCTCGGAAACAGCGATATATTCGGCATTGGTACTACCTTGAAACCCCAAGGTAGTACAGGCAAAAACTGCATCTCCCGGTTGAAATTGAGTCACGTTGCTGCCAATTTCTTCGACAATTCCCGCAACATCAAACCCCAAAATTTTAGGAAATTTCTTGCCTGAAAATGCCTTCAGCATCCCCTCGCGCACTTTCCAATCAAGAGGGTTGATACTGCTGGCGATCGCCTTCACCAAAACCTGTTCTGCTGCGATCGTCGGCTTATCAATATCAACATATTGCAACAGTTCGGAAGAGCCGTATGCTTGGAGGATAACTGCTTTCACGATTGCCAATCGGGTAAATGACTCAAGGAGTTTTTATCATAAATAATTTTCCTCAGCAGAATTATAAATTTTAACAAATCTTCAAATCAATTTTGAAGCCTCTCTCCCGATCTGAAGGTTAAATATTAAATTCGGTCATAGTATTGTGCTTGATAGCAAGAAACTGGCAGGATGCCAGTTCCACAAGTTAAGGAGAGGGAAGAATCCATCCTCGGCCAGTTGGGTTCATTATTTAACTTGTTCTCGATCTAACGCCTCTAAATGTTGAGTGCCATTCACTTGTACGGGAGATTGAGCTTGTTTTCCTCGTTCTAATGCTTCCGTCCATTGCTTCGCTAAAGAAATCAGGTCGGAAGGCATCATAACTAGCGTTGTCGTGTTATTTTCCGCACCGATTTCCGTTAGCATTTGCAGCCGTCGTAACTCCAAAGCTGCGGGATTTTCCACAATTTTTTTCGAGGCTTCTGCCAGTTTGATTGAGGCTTCTTGTTCTGCTGCGGCTTTAATCAAACGCGCTCTTTTTTCTCGGACGGCTTCCGCTTCTTTCGCCATTGCTCGTTGCATGGCGACGGGAATTTCTACATCTTTAATTTCTACTCGCTCTATTTCAACCCCCCAAGGTTCTGTAATCTCATCAACAATATCTTGGACTTTATAGTTAATCTTATCGCGATTTTGCAAAACATCATCCAGAATATTTTGTCCGACTACATTTCGTAATGTGGTCATTGCGGTTTGATAAACCGCATCTTGATATTTTTCGACCTTATTAATCGCCTTATTGGGATCGAGAATCCGATAGTAAAGAACGGCATTGACTTTAATGGTGACGCTATCAGCCGTTACCGCTTCTTGTGGCGCAATATCGACAGTTTTCGTGCGAATATCAACTCTGGTTTTTTGGTCGATCGCAGGGATAATCCAATAGAGTCCGGGTCCTTTAATCGTTTTGTAACGTCCCAAGCGAAAAATTACGCCTCGCTGATATTCGCGATCGATTTTAAACCCACTCAAGGAATAAAATAGAGCGATTCCCCCAAAAATAACTAAAAATTCCATTGCAATCCTCCCAAAATTTATTCTCCTAGCTTCTATTTCTAGGTTGACTCGATATACAAGCATTTGAGTCAAATTTTCAACAGTTTTTTACAATTGCTTCGCAAAACTTTATGGATTGTTGTTGGTTATTGGTTGTTGGTTATTATTCTAGAGGGTGAACTAGGGAATGAGGCGAAATTTGGCCATGATAGGGAGGTGATCGGAGGCTTGTTGGGCTTCGCGAATGACTCGCCATTCTAGGAGTTCCCAGCGATCGCGACTGTAAAAAATATAGTCGATTTTGGCGATGGGAGCATCAGCAGGAAAGGTTTTGGCTTCATCGGTGAGTAAGCGATCGCTTGGGACGACAGAAGCCAGATCCGGTAGATCGAGAAGTAGAGAAATTGTCGGATTGGGATGTTCGGGTGAAGGGGGCGGACTGTTAAAATCGCCTATGAGTAAGAGGGGATATTCTTTGTATTTTTCCAATAATTGTTGCAGGAATTGGGTTTGTTTCTGTCGAGTCGGTTTGTCAAAGGCTTCGAGATGGACGTTAATTAAAATGACCGTTTCTTCTTGAATTTGAATGCGGACAACTTGGGCGAGGCGATCGAGATAAAAAGCATTGTAATAAAAGGGATTATCTTCGACCTTTTCTAAGACGATACGTTCGTTTTCTTGGATGGGATAACGGCTGAGAATGGCTTGACTGGAGAGGAGGCGACCAAAATGAGCGGAGAAGGGAAAATAGGGAAAGGGAACGTAATTTTTGTCCCAATTGACGGCGATCGCGCGATTTTGTAGATTCAATCCTTTGGCTAATTCTTGAACTTGGTTGATGTGAAAAGAACGCCGAGAATTGAGATCGATTTCTTGCAGGGCGATCGCATCTGCTTCTAATGGTTTGAATGCCTGAATTGCTCCGTTTAAATTCTTCTCAAACAGTTCTAGAGTGCGCGGTTCTGTGGTATTATTGGTTAATCCCGATAAATAGCCGATATTGTAAGAAACGACCGTAAATATCTCGTTTTGTTCGCGATCGGTCGCCTTAGAAATAATTTCCGCGTACTTTTCCTGTGGATAACTACCCGACGAAGCCCAGAAATAGAAAAGAATGAGAGCAAGAACGGGAATGCTTAGAACAATTCCCGCAATTTTCAAAAAGATTATCAAGTTTGAGATTTTGATGATCTCTTCCCCCCATAACAAACAATAACCCACCCCCTAACCCCCTCCCAAGAGGGGGTTCGAACAAATTAACCAATTAATAATCCCCTCGATTTAGCCATGTTTAACCAGTTGGGATATTCGGTCATTAATTTATCGTAGAGTTTATCATCGCTGAGTGCGAGGGGATTGGCAACGCTGAAAAAATCGGCATTGTCGATATATCGATTTTTGAGATCGTCCAAGTTTTCTAAAAAGTCAAAATTCCCCGAACCGATCGCCATAAACTGCCAAAAAATGGGTTCGTAAGAAGCCCGAGTCAGTTGCTCTTCTGTGACTTGGCGATCCATTGACGCACCATCGGTGACAAACATGACATAGATAGGTTGAGAAGCTGCAATGGGTTCTTTGGGAGGTTCATCCTTGCCACCTCTCCCAAATAAGCCGCCAAACATTCCCGTTTTAGGTTCGCTTGCCGTCCCCGGAAAATAAAAATTGCGAATGGTTTGAATTGCTTTTCCGTAATACGTTCCCCCTTCAAAAGGATAGCGTTGCAGAAGATAGCCAACGAAGTTTCGACAGTTGCTTAAATTCATATCTCCCGCCTCGTGGGCTTTGGCACCAAAAAGAAAGATATTAATTGCACCATCATCATCAAATCGACACCCCAAAGCTAAAATCCTTTCGGCAAATTTTTGGACTTTCCCCGACGAATAAAGCCCACCCATAGAAGCAGAAATATCCAAACACAAAGCCACTTTCGCGCGATGTTGCGTTAAATTAGCTTTTTTTAAAGAAATATCGGCCTTTTTCGCCAGATCGATTAATTGAGGCGCTTCTTTTTCGATCTTTTCTAAAGAAATACCCATTTTGATAACCTTCGTGAATCTACTTTTATTTAATGCGATCGCGAGGAGTCAGATCGCCCCTCGCAACAATTCAGACAGGCAAAACCCTGCTATTATTGAGGCGGTTGATAATACTTTTCGACAAAGGCATTTAAACCTGCATTATAACCCTGCCCTACGGCTTGAAAGCGCCATGCACCATCCTTGCGATACAAACGACCAAATTCGATCGCCGCTTCGGTGGAAAAATCCTCATCGAGTTCGTAACGGGTGATTTCCTTCTCGGTTTTCGCATCGGCAATGCGAATAAAACCATTGCGGATTTGACCAAAATTTTGTCGTCTTGCTTGTGCTTCGTGAATCGTAACGACAAAAATCAATTCTTCAACAACCGGATCGATTTTGTCGAGATTGACCTCAATGGTTTCGTCATCTCCTTCTCCTTCTCCCGTCCGATTATCTCCGAGGTGTTCTACCCCGCCATCGAGAGAAGTCAGGTTATTGTAATAAACAAAATATTTATCGGCAGGAATTTTACCATTTGCTCCCAACATGAATACGGAAGTATCTAGATCGAAAGCAGTTCCCGTATCTGTCGCGTTGATATCCCATCCCAAACCAACCCACGCATTGGTTAATCCGGGGGCTTCTTTGGAGAGATCGATTCGTTCGCCTTTGCTTAAATTGATGGTCATTTGGACTCCCTAGGATTGCAATTTCGATCGCGTTTGACGATTAATGCCGATCTTATCTCGATCTCTACAAAGCCGCCGTTAAAATTTCGGATTTTTTACAATCGCCTAGCGATAAGATTGGAGAATTTCTTCGAGTCCGTTGACATTAATTCCTTCCCCGATCGCTTGCAGATCCCAACTCTTATTATCTCGGTAGACTTCTGCTAAAATCATTCCCGTTGCGCCGCTATAGTTTGCGCCGGACAAATTGTAACGGGCAATTTCTCGATTATCAGCCATATTCACCAAACGAACGAAAGCATTTTTCACTTGTCCGAAATCTTGTTTGCGCTGCTGGCATTTATAGATATTGACCACAAAGACGAGTTTTTCGATTTCTGGAGGAATCTGGGGCAGTTCGACGATAATTTGTTCGTCATCGCCAACGCCTTCACCTGTTAAATTATCTCCCAGATGGGCGATCGCGCCAGAATTGTGGCGTAGATTGCCAAAATAAATAACATCACTTTTATCTCTGAGCTTTTCTTGGTTATTTAAACAAACAATCGACGCATCGAGATCGTAATCATAAGTACTGCCAAACAGTCCCAAAAAACCACCGGAACTCGGTGCAACATCCCAACCCAAACCGCACAGCACTCGAGTTAAACCGGGAGATTCTTTAACAAGAGAAATTCGCTGTCCTTTCTTTAGATTAATGGTCATTTCAATGAGCGATGAACAATATCAAATTCTGGAAGGAGGAGAGTGAACCCGAAAATAACAAACACCCCACGCCGAATTTATAATTTTGACGCGAGGTTTGGCAAGATTTCAGGAAAAAATTTATTGCGTTGCCACGGCGACAACCTTTGCAAAGGCATCGGGATCGGCAACGGCAAGTTGTGCCAGCATTTTGCGATTAATCTGGATATTCGCTTTTTTTAACTTGCCCGTCAGTTGACTGTAACTAATCCCGTGCTGTCTGGCTGCTGCATTGATCCGGACGATCCACAAGCGACGAAAATCCCGCTTGCGACGGCGGCGATCGCGATAAGCCGATCGCAGGGCTTTCATTACTTGCTGATTGGCAGTGCGGAAGAGTTTGGAATGAGAACCTCTAAATCCTTTAGCCAGTTTGAGAATTTTTTTACGACGCTTGCGGGCAACGTTGCCCCGTTTTACTCTAGTCATGATTAATGAATTTTGAATTTTGAATTCCCAAGGGGATCACATATAAGGCATCATCAAATGCACGTTTTTTTCATCGCGCTCGTTGACCAATGATAAATTGGAGAGGCGACGACGCTTGCGCTCGGCAGATTTATGCTCGAGGATGTGGTTTTTATACGCCTTGCGGCGGCGAATTTTACCGCTTCCCGTAGGTCTAAAACGCTTGGCGGCGGCTTTGCGAGTTTTCAATTTGGGCATGAACTTGTCTAAATTCGACACAATTTGTCATTATATCATGTTTTTGACTTTCAATCTATGACCATTTGGCAAGCCGATCTTCATTCCTCCTCCACCCACGCCAAAGGAGAGCCAAGCTGGGAATTAATCTTGTGCGATCGCCAAGGCCGTCTCATTTATGAAGCCACTTGTTCGAGAGAAGAAATCCTGAAAGATTGGTTAATCGCCCAATTGCCAAAAATTCCCGAACCTTATCCCGAGCGCCTGCAAATCTTTCGCCCGCAATGCGCGGAGCTATTGCAGAATATCGCGGCAGCATGGGACATTCCCATCGAAACAACGCGACATACCGCCGCCCTCAAACAACTCCTCAAACAGCGAGGAAACGCGATCGCAGTGGACAAACCTCCCCCTCAACCCCTCCCGGATCGTCTTTGGGGAGAGCAATGGCGTTTTGCCAGTTTATCGGCCGCCGATGTCGTGCGAGAATTTTGCGATCGCCCGATTCCCATTCGCGATATTCCCGACGCTTTTGAGCCAAGACAACGGGGATTATCTTCTTCGGCGATCGTTCCGGGTATTATTGTGGAAGGGGGACGGCAAGCCATGCCACTGGCTCGATGGGTGCAAGAAGCCAGACCTTACGCCCTCGACTATATTCCCGCAGAAGTAGGGCGTTCGGGGGGAATCGTTCTAGAAGCGGGACTAAGCGATCGTTGGGTGTTCCAAACCTTTAACGATCCTGAAATCGCTCGGGCTGCCGAGGAATATCAACAAAGACTCGATCGAAGCCAAGGGCTGCATTTTCTTCTCATTCAACCCGACGGCGCGATCCGAAACTTTACAGGATATTGGTTATTACTGAAGGAAGAATGATAATATCAATCTTCTAATTGCCCATGCAGCTTCGACAAAAAACCCTTCTTGCTATTGGCGGTCTCCTGACGAGCTTAATTGCCGTTCTTTCTCTCAGCTTATCGAACATCCTTTTAAGTGGTTTCCGGCAAGTTGAAAGAGAGAGCGCAATTGGGAACGTTCGCAGGGCGATCTCAGTTCTAGAAGAAGAACTCGAGCGCCTAGATATTGTCACGGCAGATTGGGCGCATTGGAACGATCTTTACGAATTTGTCGAAGATGGCAATCAAGACTTTATCGAGACGAACTTGACAGACACCACAGTTGAGAACCTAGAGTTAAACTTTCTGGTCATTCTCAATAATCAAGGCCAGCCAACTTATGAGTTGTCATTCGATCTAGAGAATTTGGAAGATATTGCTTTACCCCCTGCTCTCGAAGAGCACTTATCTTTCGATCGCCCTCTCCTTCAATACGAAACCCTTGATAGTCACGTGCAAGGAATTCTACTGCTACCCGAACTCATCACTCTGATTGCCTCGCGACCCATTTTAACCTCTGAGGAAGAAGGACCTGCACGAGGCGCTTTCATCATTGCTCGCTATCTGACATCTACTAAAATTACCGAACTTGAAGAACGCAATCAACTCTCCCTCGATTTCTATCGCTTGGACGATCGCCAACTTCCTCCGAATATACAAGAGATTTCCGTTCGACTCGACGAGAAGTCTGTTTTAGAACCCAAAGAAGTCGCGATCGTCATCGAACCCCTCAACGACGAGAAAATCGCGGGTTACACGATTTTCCGAGATATTTACGATAATCCGGCTTTACTTTTGCAAGTCACCATGCCCCGAGAGGTTTATCAGCAAGGTCGCAATAGTTTGCGCTATTTAATTTTATCATTATGGGGGGTGGGTATTGTTTTTAGTATTGGCACCCTAATTTTTATCGAGAGAATCGTACTATTACGCTTGAGCCATCTCAGTACGGAAGTTAAAAATATCGGGATTGCTCATGATTCTTCCCAGCGCATTCACCTATCGGGAAATGATGAGCTAACCGGCCTCGCCCAGACCATTAATTGGATGCTAGAATCTTTAGAAATCAGCGAAAAAGAAGTTCAGCAAGAGCGAGAAAAAGCCGAAGCCCTGCTCCTGAATATTTTTCCCGAATCCATCGCCCGCACCCTGAAATCCGATCGCAGCGCGATCGCGCAACATTTTGAAAGCGTCACCATTTTATTTGCAGATCTCGTCGGTTTTACAGAATTATCCGCTCGTTTATCCCCGATTGAATTGGTTGAATTACTCAATAAAATTTTCTCTCACTTCGATCGCTTAGTCGGAGATTTTGGCTTAGAAAAAATCAAAACCATTGGCGATGCTTATATGATTGCTGCGGGGTTGCCCATTCCTCGGGAAGATCATGCCGAAGCAATGGCAGAAATGGCACTGGCCATGCACCAAGCCATGGAGAGTTTTCAACAACAGAATGGAGAAAGTTTTCAGATGCGCATTGGAATCAATACGGGGGCTGCGGTTGCCGGAGTGATCGGTCAAAAGAAGTTTATTTACGATCTTTGGGGGGATGCCGTGAATGTGGCATCGCGCATGGAATCTTTGGGAAAACCCGCAGCCATCCAAGTCAGTACCACCACCTACAAACTTTTAAAAGATAAATATTCTTTTGAACGGAGAGGGCAAATTTGGGTGAAAGGAAAAGGGATCATGACAACCTATTGGTTGATCGATAAAAAATAGATTATTGAAGGATGGACTCAGAAAAAGAGGTCAGGTTATACAATATCAAATCAGTTTTATGTTTTTATTTTTACGTTGGGAATAAAAATGATATCATAAAAATAAACAATAATCTTTATGTCTCTTCGTCAAAAAACTTTAATTGTTCTTAGCGGTCTTTTCGCCGGATTAATTAGCGTTCTTTCTGGAAGTTTATATCTCATCTTTTTGAACGGTGTTGCTCGACTTGAAAAACAGGATACCTATCAAAATATGCAAAGAGCGATCGCCGTCGTGCAACGAGAAATCTCTCTTTTAGATATTTTAGTCGAAGATTGGGCCTATTGGGACGATCTATATGAGTTCATGGAAACTCGCGATCCGTCTTTTCTCAACAATAATTTAACCCGGCCGGTACTGGAAAATTTCAACCTAAATTTTATAGCAATTCTCGATTTACAAGGAAATCCAGCATTTATTCTAGAATTAGACGGAGAAAAAGAACAAAACATTCCTGTCCCGCCAATTTTAAAACAGCAGTTATCTCCTAACCGCAAGCGCTTGAATCAAGATAATGTTGATAGCAGCTTGGAAGGATTTATTTTATGGGAAGAGGAGATTTTAGCGACTGCCTCAAAACCCGTTTTAAATAGTAAGGAGCAGGGTCCCATCCGAGGAACGTTAGCATTTGGACGATATATCAATCGCCAAAAAATTCAGGAATTTTCCGAGCGAACTCAACTCGCTTTAAAAATCCACCGTTTGGGGGATGTTCAACTGTCAGAAAAATTACACAAAATTCGGGATCGTTTAGAAAAGCGATCGCAAGAAGATCGAGATGAAGTTCCAATGATTACCCAAACTCTCAATCGAGAAAAAATCTCTGGATATACTCTCTTTCGCGATATTGAAAATCGCCCCGCATTTCTATTAGAAGTAACAATTCCTCGCGATCTTTACCAACAAAGCCAGAAGACTTTAGCGTTTATCATTGGTTCTTTAGCAATTGTTGGTATTCTTTTCAGTATTGGTATCTTCGTTGTTTTAGAAAGAATGATTTTATTGCGTTTGAGTCGTGTCAGTCAAACCGTTCGCCAAATTGGGATCAGTCACGATCTCTCTCGACGTATTTTTATCAAAGGGAAAGATGAATTAAATCATCTTGCCAATACAATCAATTGGATGCTTTCATCTTTAGAGACTAGCGAGCAAGAACTCGAACAAAAACAAAAAAGATTGGAAGAAGAACAGAAAAAGGCCGAACGTCTATTACTCAATATTTTACCCGAACCCATTGCTCAAACCTTGAAAAGCGATCAAAGTGCGATCGCGGAAAATTTTGATGAAGTGACGATTTTGTTCGCCGATATTGTCGGTTTCACGGCACTTTCTTCTCGCTTATCGGCGATTGAATTAGTTAAGTTACTCAATGAAATCTTTTCTCAGTTTGATAAGTTAGTCGATAAATTTGGCTTAGAAAAAATAAAAACAATTGGCGATGCTTATATGATTGCTTCGGGTTTGCCCATTCCGAGGGAAGATCATGCAGAAGCGATGGCAGATATGGCATTAGCGATGCAAAATGCTGTCAGTGAATTCCAAAGAAAATACGAGCAATCTTTGCAAATTCGCATTGGTATTAATACGGGGGTTGCGGTTGCTGGCGTGATCGGAACAAAGAAATTTATTTATGATTTATGGGGAGATGCCGTCAATGTGGCATCGCGCATGGAATCATCGGGAAAACCCGGTGCGATTCAGATTACAGAATCCACTTACGCTCGTTTGCGAGATAAGTACAATTTGGAAAAACGAGGCACGGTTCAAGTTAAGGGAAAAGGAGAAATGATAACCTATTGGTTGAATGGAAAGAAAGGGGAATAAAGAGAAGAGAAAAAACAGAATTTCTATTCCCTATTCCCTACTCCCTATTCCCTCAAAAACGACAAAGGGGAATCGATCGCGATTCAATCCAAGTTCCGCTTGATTCGCTGCAAGCCGATCGCAGAACTTCCCCACTCATGGCGGTTTCTCCGGGGATGCACTCGACCATTTTGCTGTACTGCAATTCCGTATCGTCCTCAGAAGCACGTTCCCCTTCATAGTAGGTCGAAATCGTGCCTCCTTGCCCTTCGCAAGCCTGCATAAAGGGACCATCGGAGATTGCGGCGACGGGAGGGCGAGAAGAGGTCGGGGGTCGCGAAGAAGGGGAGGAAGGAAGAGGAGAAGTCGAACCGATTCCCCCTCGGCATTGTCTTCTCAAGGCTTCTAATTCCCGGTTTAAACTGGCAATCTCTTGTCCGGAAGATTGCGGCATACTGGCCCGGAGGGTTTGCACTTCTGAAGCCACTTCCATCAGCATTCCCATCACTTCCGTGGGTTCCATATCTCCAGAAGTGCGACTGATAACCGAAAAAACGCGATCGCCGACGGTTTCGACTAATTCGGTCATGCTATTGTCGTTATTGCCTTCGGGGATATCTGCGCCAGTCACGGCGATAACTTGTTCGAAGATGCCGAAAACTTTTTCGATATCGCCTCCGCCTTCAGGAGCGACGCGAGAGAGCAAACCCAGCATATCTTTGAGGTTGGAGAGTCCGAACCCATTTTGCGATCGCTCTCTCTGTGCCTGGTCGATGGCACTCATTAACACGATTTCTTGGCGAGCGGCTTCGGGGCTATAGTTTTCACAGGCTAAAGATTGGGCGAAGGGATCTGAGGATGTCTGCGATCGCCCGGCTAGCGTCATGAGGGGCGAGAGAACGAGCAAGCCAGACAGGAAAAGAGGAGAAAGATATTTAGGTCGCATGGTTCGGGGAAGGGAGGAGTGTGGGCATTCAATCTAATCATGAAGGCGATCGGGCTGTAAATGTTCCCAATGGAGGCGCGATCGCTCGACCTTCTCTGCCTCTTGTCTCAATTATTGTTGCAGTTTTAAAACCGCCATAAACGCCTCTTGCGGAACATCGACAGTGCCGATCGCTTTCATGCGTTTTTTCCCTTTGGCTTGTTTCTGTAAGAGCTTCTTCTTCCGAGAAATATCCCCTCCGTAGCACTTCGCCAAAACGTCTTTTCGCAGTGCAGGAATGTGTTCGCTGGCAATGATTTTCGAGCCGATCGCCGCTTGCAAGGGGATTTTAAATTGATGGCGGGGAATGAGTTCTTTTAATTTCTCCGTTAAAGCGCGTCCCATCGGATATGCCTTATCTTTGTGAACGATAGTGGCTAAAGAATCCACCTTATCGCCATTCACCAAAATATCTAAGCGTACCAGCTTATTTTCTCGATAACCCGTGAGATGATATTCCATGCTGGCATAGCCGCGAGAGCGAGATTTGAGGCGATCGAAAAAGTCCGTGACCACTTCA
This sequence comes from Cyanobacteria bacterium P01_E01_bin.42, assembly GCA_039194995.1. GTDB lineage: Bacteria > Cyanobacteriota > Cyanobacteriia > Cyanobacteriales > Spirulinaceae > CCY15215. The sequence goes on from JBCCVR010000030.1 coordinate 26,537, forward strand.
GCCAAAGGCATATCGTAGATCAATGTCGTGCGCTTGCTGGCAAAGTAGCGCATATCTTTAAAAATACCCCGACTGGTTTGACACAAATCCATTAATGTACCGACATAATCTTCGGGGGTAATAATCTCAATATGAATGTAAGGTTCTTCAATTTTGTCTCGTTTTTCTGGGGGAATGAGTTGACTGGGATTGTCGATTTCGTAAACTTCTCCCATTGTGGTGGTGACGCGATAAACCACTGAAGGGGCAGTCGTAATTAAGTCTAAATTATATTCTCGTTCCAAACGTTCTTGGACGATTTCCATATGCAATAAGCCCAAGAAACCGCAGCGAAAACCAAATCCCATCGCACTCGAAGTTTCCGGTTCGTATTGCAAAGCCGCATCGCTGAGTTGGAGTTTCTGCAAAGCATCTCGCAACTCTTCATATTGAGCGGAATCTGTGGGAAACAGTCCGCAAAATACCATTGATTTGGCTTCTTCGTAACCCGGTAAGGGTTCTTCTGCGGGGGCTTTGGCTAAAGTAATCGTATCGCCGACGCGGGCATCGGCAACGGCTTTAATCGCCGCCGCAATATAGCCTACTTCTCCCGCGTGTAACTCATCTACCGGAATTTGATTGGGGGAAAGCATCCCCAGTTCGTCGATTTCATATTCTTTTTCCGAAGCCATCAAACGAATGCGATCGCCTTTTTTGACTTTCCCATCCATGACCCGAAAATAAACAATTACGCCGCGATAAGGGTCGTAATAACTATCAAAAATGAGGGCGCGTAAAGGGTCTTCAATGGTATCTTGGGGCGGCGGTACCAAATGCACGATCGATTCTAAAATTTCATCTACGCCGATGCCTTCTTTTGCCGACGCGAGGATCGCCCCGCTACAATCGAGACCGATAATCTCTTCAATTTCGGCAATCACGCGATCGGGTTCTGCACCGGGCAAGTCTATCTTATTTAGGACGGGAATAATTTCCAGATCGTTTTCTAGAGCCAGATAGACATTGGCGAGGGTTTGCGCTTCCACACCTTGAGACGCATCGACCACCAGTAATGCCCCTTCGCAAGCAATCAGCGATCGCGAGACCTCGTAAGAGAAATCGACGTGACCCGGGGTATCGATGAGATTGAGAACGTACTCATCGCCATCTTCAGCTTTATAGTTCATCCGTGCGGCTTGCAGCTTGATGGTAATGCCTCGTTCCCGTTCCAAGTCCATATTATCGAGGAACTGCTCTTTCATTTGCCGTGCTTGTACCGTCCCCGTCACCTGTAAGAGGCGATCGGCGAGGGTGGATTTCCCATGATCGATATGGGCGATAATGCAGAAATTGCGGATGCGAGAGGTGGAAACGTCGGTCATAGGTCGCGGGCGGACTGGCCTCAAGGGTTGCTTAATCTATTGTAATATTATCTTGCGCTTTTGGTGGGAAAAGGATAAATAAAGCACTTTATTTGCTATCAAAGCGATGAATTATGACTTGATTAGAGGAGGATATTTATGCTTCTGGTTGAAATTCTCGATCGCGAATTTCTCAATAACCGCATTCTTGATTATTTAATTGCTTTAACGATTCTTCTGATTGGTTTTGTTGCCATTCATCCGATTCAATCTGTTATTTTTAACTCCTTAAAACGCTTGGCCAAGCGAACCAAAACAACCATTGACGATACTTTACTCCGTCTTTCCGAAAAAGCTGCGATTCCTTTGCTTTATCTGGGGACGGTTTATCTGGCGATCGACAATCTCAATTTGCACCCGATCTTGCGCAAGAATTTTGATGTTATTTTAATGGTGATTGCGACAATTATTACAATTAAGTTAATCTCTCGAATTTCTGAGTATCTCCTTCGCGTTTATCTCATCTATCAGAATAATCCAACACTCACGCAAAGTTTAAAATCGATTGTACCTGCCAGCCGGGTAGTTTTATGGGTGATTGGCGGGATATTTTTATTGGATAATTTAGGGTTTGATATTTCTGCCCTTGTTGCCAGTTTGGGAATTGGTGGGGTAGCGATCGCACTAGCATCCCAAGGCGTATTGCGAGACTTATTTAGCTATTTCTCAATTTTGTTAGACCATCCTTTTGAGTTAGGAGATTTTATTATTGTTGGGGATTATATCGGCACTGTCGAACATATCGGGATTAAAACAACGCGCCTTAAAAGTTTAGATGGTGAAGAACTGGTCATCTCTAATGCCGATTTAACCGCGTCTCGCCTGCGCAATTTTAAACGCATGGAACAGCGACGGATTGCCTTTAAAATTGGTGTCGTTTATCAAACTTTGCCAGAACAATTACAAGCGATTCCCAGTATCATTCGAGAAATTATTGAACCACTAGAAGGCGTAACCTTCGATCGCGTCCATTTTTCCGACTATGGCGACTTTAGTTTGAACTATGAAATCGTTTATCTGGTCAATACTAATGATTATAACTTTTATATGGACGTGCAGCAGCAAATTAATTTAGCAATATTTCAAGCCTTTAGCGATCGCGGCATTAAATTTGCTTATCCCACTCAAGTTAATTATATTCAGTCTTCTTCCTAAAGCGATCGCAATTTTTTAACCTAATATCCAATCTGTTTAATGAGTTAAAAATCCATTCCAACTCCAAACTGAGGTATTTTGCTCATTCTTATGATTTAGGAAAACACTTTTAGATGTAGAGATAATCAAAATATAGCGAAGCCCTGCGCGGGGGGTTTGGGGGCGGCGCTGCGCCCACAATGGGGGGGGACTGGGGGGGAGACCGCCCCCCCATAAACTTCGGATTTGGAGAGGATTTAATAACTATTCTAACCTTAGTAACGCACCAATTGGGAATCTTAAGAGAAACTGGCAAGATGCCAGTTCCACAAATTAAGGTTAAGGTCTGCTTATAAGCGACGTAAAACCATCAGCGATCGCTCAGTTACAGAAAGCTCATCATCTTTCTGATAAATCCTCCCATCATAGATAAAATTAGGGTGCGTCGTGTCAATTAAAACTTGCCACTGCCACTTTTGTAAATCTTCAGGAAGCAAGAAATCAATGGGTTCGTGATAGGTATTAAAACACAAGAAAAAACTATTACCAGTAATGCGTTTTCCCGTTTCGCTGGGAGCATCGAGTTCTTCTCCATTGAGAAAAATAGAAATGGTTTTAATAAACTCCTGTTGCCATTGTTTTTCCGTCATTTCTTCGCCATTGGAAGCAAACCACGCGATATCGCGTACTCCCGATCCGTGCAGTTGGCGACCTTGAAACCAATTGCGCCGACGAAAGACGGGATTTTGATGGTGAAAGGCAATTAAATGGCGCGTAAATTCAAGCAATTCATGATTGTTATGAACCAAATTCCAATCTACCCAAGAGATTTCATTATCCTGACAATAGGCGTTATTATTACCCTGTTGCGTGCGTCCGAATTCATCTCCTGCTAACAACATAGGAACGCCCTCGGACAGCATTAAAGTTACGAGAAAATTGCGCTGTTGACGCGATCGCAATGCTAAAATCTTCGGATCGTCGGTTTCTCCTTCTTCTCCACAATTCCACGATCGGTTATCATCGTGACCGTCGTGATTATCTTCTCCATTGGCTTCATTATGGCGATCGTTATAACTGACTAAATCCTTGAGGGGATAACCATCGTGAGCGGTGATAAAATTAATACTGGCACTGGGTTTGCGGCCGTTAATTTCGTATAGATCCGAACTCCCCGTAAAACGCAGGGCAAATTCGGATAAACTGCTATCTTGTCCCCGCCAAAAATCCCGCATGGTATCGCGATATTTTCCGTTCCATTCCGACCACAATAACGGGAAATTTCCGATCTGATAACCCCCTTCTCCCACATCCCAAGGTTCCGCAATGAGTTTCACTGTAGACAGAACGGGATCTTGATGAATAATATTAAAAAATGCTGCTAAATTATTGACTTCATAGAGTTCTCGCGCTAAGGCTGAAGCAAGATCGAAACGGAAACCATCTACGTGCATTTCCTGTACCCAATAGCGCAGACTATCGGTAATGAGTTTGAGAACTTGAGGATGGCGAACGTTTAACGAATTCCCGCATCCGGTAAAGTCCATATAATAGCGTTCTTGGTTTTCAACGAGGCGATAGTAGGATTGATTGTCAATACCTCGGAAAGAAAGGGTGGGACCGAACTGATTTCCTTCTCCAGTATGGTTGTAAACCACATCTAAAATGACTTCTATTCCGGCCTTGTGAAGTGCTTTGACCATCTCCTTAAATTCTTGCACTTGTTCGCCATAAATGCCCCTCGAACTGTAACCGGAATGAGGAGAAAAATAATTAATGGAATCATAACCCCAATAATTACTCAATTCTTTGCCTTCTAAGTGTCCGGGTTTGGCTAAGAATTGATGAATGGGGAGCAATTCAATGGCAGTAATTCCGAGGGATTTGAGGTGAGAAATCGCGGCAGGATGCGCTAACCCGGCATACGTTCCCCGCAAGGGTTCGGGAATATCGGGATGGAGTTTTGTAAAGCCGCGCACGTGCAATTCGTAGAAAATAGTTTTGTGCATGGGAATGCGTAGAAGTTCGTCTCCTTCCCAATCAAAAGACTCGTCAACTACCACGCATTTCGGCATATAAGCAACATTATCAAACTCAGAAAAACCCATATCTTCCGCTTCGGTTTCCCAAGGATAGCCATAAATTGCCTCAGCGTTGACCACATCCCCCGCGATCGCCTTCGCATAGGGATCGATCAAGAGTTTGTTGGCATTGAAGCGATCGCCAGAATGGGGCATAAAATTGCCGTAGACGCGATAACCGTAACGCTGTCCGGGTTTAATGCCGGGGATATAAGCGTGCCAAACAAAGTGATTTTTTTCGGTGAGGCGCAGGCGCGTTTCGCGATCTTCCTCGTCAAACAAGCATAAATCTACCGCCGTGGCATTTTCGCTAAAGAGGGCAAAATTCGTGCCTCGTCCGTCCCATGTGGCTCCGAGAGGGTAAGATTTGCCGGGCCAAACTTGTAAATCCATAGTGACTCAAATGTGCGATCGCATCCTTCATTTTCCATTGTTTGCGATCCTATCAAGATTTGTTCCCTTCGGATAAAATGGTCTCGATGGATTGTCTGTGCGATCGCGATTCGCTAGGGATTGAATGGAAGTTAAGCCTATAAATCGGTAACTGGTGGAATTAGCATCTTGCCAGTTTCTTGCGATCGCAAGATGTTCTCTTTTTTGCATTGATGCGATGTAGGGGCGTTGCATGCAACGCCCCTACAGAATCTCTCTTACCAAGGAGGATTACTTTTTGCGCTTGCGAGTCGCGAGTAATCCTGTTCCTGCTACTGCTAGAATGGCGATCGTGCTTGTTGGTTCGGGTACCGTGCGCCCGTCTTCCTCGTCGACCACATCGCCGAAGAATACAGCCCAAGGACAATCCAACTTATCACCACCTTCTCCCAACTCATACTGATCACACGCCCAAGGATCACTGCTTAACGGTATATCCAATTGAAACCAATATTCTTCTACAAAATCATCATCCGGATACGCAATCAAATCCATACTATATTCAACTACCCATAAATCTAAATTTAATACACCAAAAGGTACTACAAAACCATCTACTAAACCGACATAATCGAAAGTCGAAACCGAAGTTGTCCCATACATGTCTCCCAATGCCGTCGCGATCGCATCCGCCGCTTCATCCGCTCCAACTTCGTCTAACCAAAAAGCCGGTGTGTTACCCTCTAAAACCGACAAGTCCCCCGTATTCCCGAAAACGTCGTTAAACGACCCAAAAACAAACCGCACATCATATTCAGTTCCCGCGATATCGAGTCCTTCGATACCCGTCACCAAGTTAGGGTCGGACTCATCGAAGATGAGAGTATGAGCGGAAGCACTCTCAGCCACGCCCAAAGCCAACACTGCACTCGCAGCTAATCCCGCCATCGATTGGCAAATTGTTTTGATAGTTTTCACGGATTAATTTACTCTTCTATTATTTTTTGTTTTGGATAGTACAAGACAAATACAATCCCACCGGAACGATTGCGGAAATCACTACTTTTTCCGACGCTTGACCGATGTTTTTGGCTCTTTCTCTTGCTTGTTTTGCATAGTAATACGGATTTCTACCATCTACAATAGTCTTTACTGACTCTTTAAATATTAAGGTTTTGTCTTTATTTCACCTTTATATTGCTCAAATTTTTCTCTATCTTTACAAACCCTTTAAAAAGTTGAGATTGTCTTCATTGAATCTTTACATAGGGAGTCGATCCCCCCTAGCCCCCCTTGATAAGGGGGGGACAAGAGGAGCGGTAAGGGTTCTTCTTTTGAAGGGGCGATCGCGCTTGTATTCAAGTTATCCTGTGGAAATTCCGTAAAGCGATCGTATAGCTCTTCTCCCCCCTTTTCCAAGGGGGGTTGGGCTTACAAGGGTATGCTTTTCCAAATTGGTGAGATCGCGCTGAAAATGCCAACGAGATTTCAAGGATTTTGGCAATCCAATTTTCTCAATTTCTCGACTTTTCATGCTCAAAATCACCCAAGGCTAAAAAACTTACCCTTGTAAGGGGTTGGGGGGGATTCCCAAGATGTCAGATAAAAGTAAAATTCTTTCTTGCTAAATACGATCGCACTTATTCTCAATCATTTCGTAGAACACCGCACCCGCGATCGCGATCGAATAACTCTTAAAGTCAAAGCACGATTTTTAATGATTGGATTGTTCTGCGATCTAATCATACAATTTCACCTTAACTCTACAGAAATAGACACGCTCAATCAATGCGATCGCAAAAGAAATTGAATCTTGCATTATCGCCTGTTAAAATAAGCTAAATCTAATTTAATTTAAAAATAATGGATCCTGTAAACCAATATTGCGATATTGTCAAAAAAGTTATTGATTATTATGCCCAGTTTAAACCCTCTCATGGAGATATTCGCTTAGATACGGTCTTTGACGATCGCGATCGCCGCTATGCTTTAATGCAATCGGGTTGGGATCGAGGGCGTAGAATTCGCGGTAATATTATTTATGTGACCATTCGAGATGAAAAAGTTTGGATTGAATATGATGGAATTGAAGCGGGTATTTCTGACGATCTCATCGCGTTAGGGATTCCTGAAGATCGAATTGTTTTTGCATTTTTACAAGATATTTCTCGCACGGCTTCATAGTCAAGAAAGACTCTAAAAAAAGCGAGCGATCGCATTATTTATTTTTCTTGGCGATACGATCGCCCATATTCCAATGCTTCTAAAAAAGCCGACTCATCCGAAATAGACCCCACCAGGCGATCGTACCAATTATTAGCGATGGGAGATTGCTCGATCGCACCTTGGTTGAGTTGTTGCTGAAGCTCTGCAAACGCTTTTTCTAGAACGCTTAAACGCTGTTCGACGGTTGGATGTGACATGATTTTTTCGTAATGCGATCGCCGAAATCATTATAAGCCAAGCCAAGCGATCGCACTTATCGCCTCAGAATTGCCGATCGCGCCTGAAAATCCTAGAATTGCAAAGAAATCCTGCAAACCTTCGAGCAAAGATAGGCAATGGAATTAAAAATCGGCTGGTTGTATCCCAAACTCATGAGTACCTATGGAGATCGCGGTAATGTGATTTGCTTGCAACAGCGATGTCAGTGGCGAGGGATCGATGCGGCGATCGTTCCTCTCGATCGCCAAACCGATGCGACTCAATTCGATCTCGTCGATATTATTGTCGGCGGAGGGGCGCAAGATCGCCAGCAAGAAATTGTTATGCGAGATTTGCAAGGGGCAAAAGCCGAGAAATTTCGCGCCAAGATCGACGGAGGCACGCCCGGGGTATTTACCTGCGGTTCCCCGCAACTTTTGGGCAACTATTACGAACCCGCCCTCGGGCAGCGTATCGATGGTTTAGGCGTTCTCGATCTCGTTACCAAGCACCCCGGCATCGATGCCTCTCGTTGTATTGGCAATGTGGTATTAGAAATTACAGCCTCGCCCCTTGCCGAAGAGTTGCGGGAAATATTGGGGGAAACGCCGATCGCGATTGGCTTTGAGAATCACGGCGGGCGCACTTATTTGGGAAAAGTTGCCCCCTTGGGCAAAGTGATTAAAGGCTATGGCAACAATGGCGAGGATGGCTGGGAAGGGGCATTTTACGGCAATGCGATCGCAACTTATTCCCACGGTCCCTTGTTGCCGAAAAATCCCTTTATTGCCGATTGGTTGATTCAAACGTCCTTACGGCAAAAGTATCAAGAGTCAATTTCTTTAACAAAACTTGACGATTCTCTTGCCCTACGAGCGCGAAAAGCCATGCTCGATCGTCTTGATTGTGCCAGTGTGGTCAAAACCCCTTAAACTATTGATATGAGGTCAAAGTTGCCTCAGTTGCCGATCGCAAGTTGCACCAAAGATCATGACCGGACAAGTCTTAGAAAAAGGTACCGCCAGTCTAGTAATTTTAATCTTGCCTTTTGCCTTAGTTGTCGTTTTTATTTATTCTGCTTGGCCGCTATTAGTTGCCGCAATAATATTGGGAATTATCCTACAAACTTGGCAAAATCATCATTGGAAACAGTGGAGTCAGCAAGTTACGCCTTTTTTCAACGAACTCTTAGAAGAAAAGCAAGGTTGTATTACGCCTGTCGATTTATCCGTAAAAGCGAATTTAAAGGTAGAAGCCGCCCAGCGTTTTTTAGAGAAAAAAGCCGGCGAATATGGGGCGCAACGCCAGAATAAGGAGGAAGGAAGTGCCGTTTACTATTTCTTAACGGCGAGTGCGTTGGGACGAGTTTTTGAGGAAAGCGAACCCGATCGCGATCGCGATGCGGAAGCGATGACTCGCGAGGAAGTTTCCCAGTTAACCAACCCCCTCCAACCGACAGAAAGCGATCGCGCGAAGTCGGCTCTCATTCAAGCGCAATTAGCCAAGCGTCTCGACGTTCATTCGGGCACTATTAGCAAGCGCAAAGCCGATCCGAGTTTTACCGAGTGGAGCAAGAGCAAGGATCCCGATGGCGTTGCTTGGAAATATTCCCGCAAGCGGAGAATCTTTTTCCCCATCAAACCCGATCCGGCAACTTAGTTGTTGCGCGATCGCGTTCGCATTCAACTTTGCCCCTAATTTCTATTTCCTAAGCGGTCAAGATGGTACAGACTTCTCCAAAACGAGACACGCTATCTCTTATTTTACCCGAGCAAATTACCTTGTATGTCACGCAAGAACAGTTTGCATCTCTAGCTGTTGCCAATCAAGACTTGAGATTAGAAAGAAATGCCAAAGGAGAGTTAATTGTGAATCCTCCAACGGGATGGGAAACAGGAAAACGCAACCGCAGTATTACCGGACAACTCGATCGCTGGTACGAAGAGAATGAGAATTTAGGAGAAGCCTTTGAGTCTTCAACGGGCTTTATTTTGCCAAATGGTGCCACTCGTTCTCCCGATAGCGCTTGGGTCAGTCGCGATCGCTGGCAAGCATTAACCCCAGAACAAAGACAGACTTTTCCTGAAGTTTGTCCGGATTTTGTGGTGGAATTGCGATCGGATTCCGATCGCCTTTCTCCCCTACAAGCCAAAATGCAAGAATATATGGCCAATGGGACAAGATTGGGCTGGCTAATCGATCCCCAAAATCAACGAGTCGAAATTTACCGGGAAGGGTTAGCCATTGAGATATTAGAAAATCCGACCGAGTTATCGGGCGAAAATATTCTACCCGGTTTTATACTGGCAATGCGTCGAATTTGGGGTTAAAAATATAACCGATTGGTAACTATATTTAACTCAAACTGGCGTTAATTATCGAAATAAGCGGGATAAACAAAGGCAAAAGCGGTCGTACTGGGAATAATGCGACCATCCATTTCTTCAAAGCGTGCGGTTTCCATCTTTTCATCCCAAAGAACGCGAATTTCTCGACCGTTAAACGGAACGACTTTTGCGCCAATTTGTTCTAAATCTCGATGAGCAAATTGTAAGCTCGCGCCTGCAAAGCGATTGTGAGGTGTTTCTCCATTGGCTTCCCAAATATAGCTCACAATAGTTTTGGGATGCATGGGTTGTTTGTCTTGATTGCGAACGGGAAAGATAATATTGTCATCGGTGTAGTAACTGCCGTAGGGATAGGTTTGATAATCGCGAAAATGTCCAGTATCGGTGGAAAGGATTTTACTATCGGGATGCTCTCTCAACCATGCCTCTAATGTTGTTTTAACTGCGGGAATGCGATCCAGATTTTGATTGACATTTGCGCCAATAATTCCCATAGCCCAAGGTTGAGAATATAGGGTATCGTCGGTGCGATCGTACATTACCAAACAACTCTGATAAAGTTTGCCGGAAACGCCAAACGTCGTCTTATCGCGATCGAAAGCGACGATAGTATCGCATAAGGGGCAATAGGTTACGGTAATATTTTTTCCCCCAACCGTATCGTTAACAATTTCGTGCCAGTTCATAATCCCGAAAGGATAGGCCTTGGCTTCCCCATTAATCACAACACCGATGACGGTTTCTTCCCCAGCAAATGGCGTTGTTTGAGCCGTATCGAATTTGGGGTCGTCTATACTGGGGATACCATCTTTGGGGGGCCCTCCATTGAGCAATTCGTTTAAAGCAATGCGACTGGACTCCTCTAGGGCGATCGCCTGCTTGCGAATGTCATTGAATTCTCGATCTTGGTCGTGTAGGTGGCTGGTTAAATGAAAATAGCGGAGTTTGAAGTTGTCCCATCCCCCGGCATGGACGACGAGACCCCCACAACAAATCGCGATCGCGCTTCCCGCACCGAGGACGATCTTGGTAATCTTATTCATAGCAACTCTGGATAATTGGCTCGGGCTGTCTTTACCCTCTCGTTGCTGGGTGAGAACAACCTGAATTGAAACTGAGGAAATTGCTCAGAACCGCGATCGCTGCGATCGCATTGCTAAACTGAACCCACATTCCGAAATTCAATTGACATCCTCTCACCGTTAAACGCTTCGCGTTCTAACGGGAGATTCCTAACCTCGCGATTGGGAGTTCCTGCTTCACAGACTCTTGGCTAGGCAAAGTTACCCTTACCCCCGCTAGACCGTCTCCACAAGCATTTTCTTTAATGTCCAAGACCCGCCCGGTCTCAGACAAACCACGATTTCTAATCACTTGCGCCGCCGCCACATCTCTTGAGGTGAGATATCCACATTCAGGACAAGAATGAACCCTAACATCTAGAGTCTTTTTGCCCGTATGAGTGCCGCATTGAGGACATTCTTGGGAAGTCCCGTCTTTATTGACCTTGGCAAAATAAACATCTCGTTTCCAGCAAACCCATGCCAAGATTGTGACAAACTGACCAAATCCTGCATCGGCTGAATGCTTCGATAACATTCCCCTCTGCCAAGAAACGAAATTGATATCCTCAACAAATATCATTCCTGTACCATCGCAAAGACGATGTGCTAGTTTAAAATGCCAATCTTTACGAGCGTCAGAGATTCGTTGATGTAATCGGGCAATTTTCCGGTTGAGTTTCCGTCGATTCTTTGACCCTTTATTTTTCTTCTTTAACCTGCGTTGCAGCAACTCGCGCATTCCCTTGCGTCTTTCGCCGACGCGGGGTCGCTCGTCAATTTCAGCTTGCGTTGCAGAGTATTGAGAAACCGAGGTCTTTTGACTTCTTCCCCATCACTGGTCGCTACAAACTGCTCAAATCCCAAATCCAATCCTCTGGGATGACCGTGAGGGAAAGGTTGAGGGATGTTAACATCTAGTTGGAGTGATAAAGTGACAAAATAGCCCGATGCTTTTCTAATAATTCTAGCCTGTTTAATCTTGAAGCCATTGGGAATATCCCTAGATTTCCTGAGTTGAACCCACCCCAATTGAGGAAGTTTAATCCGCTCCTCTCGCCAGCAATCTTTCAGCATTTGCGGATACACGAATGAACGCATCCGGTAATGATTCTTAAAGCGAGGAAAACCCAATCCTTTTGCTTTCATATCCTCAAACCCTCGCTCTAGTCTCCTTAAAACTTGCTGTAAGACTTGAGCATTAACAGATTTGAGAACGGAGTTAGTTTTTTTAGCTTCAGTTAATTGCTTGGCTTGGTGATTGTAATTAGGAAAAGGTGCGTCAGCCGCAATGATATACTCTTTTTCGAGGGAGCAAGCGTTAACAGGAGATTTACGAGAATTCAGCCAGTCTTTTCGCTCTCTTAGTGCATAATTCCAAACCGAGCGACATACTATTAAGGTATGTTCGATAATCTCGATTTGCTTGGCGGTTGGGATTAGCTTATATTCATAAGTTAGTGTTAGCATCTTAACCTCCTCATTGGTCGATTTTAACACCACTTATCCAGAAAATCAATTTTTGTAGACTCCCTTCGGTGGTCACTGAGCTTAGTCGAAGTATCGAGTTGTTTGTTGGCGAAAATTCATCTCGCCACTAACCTTTCAGGTCTAGTGGGAGTCCTCTTTTCGCATTTATGATAGATTAGAAATGATTTGAGGAGGGATCGATGCTTTTCCACCACACCTGATAAGCCAATGAATCAATATTATGAACGATTAGACCTCAAACCCGGTGCATCTCCTGAAGAGATCAAACAGGCCTATCGGAAATTGGTGAAGAAATGGCATCCCGATCGCTTTCCCGACGAACCCCAACGCCAACAACAAGCGGAAGAAAAAATCAAAGAAATTAACGAAGCCTACGAATATTTGAAAGCATATCCCGTTACCGTCCCGAGAGTTGAAAAGCAAGAACGAGAGAAAAAAGCCGCAGAAGCCGAATATCATTACCAACGTGGTGTTAAAAAAGCCAAGCAAGAATCCTATCGAGAAGCCTTAGACCATTTTTCCCAAGCGATTTTTTATAAGCCCGATTATATCGAGGCCTATAAATATCGCGGTTTTGTTTATTCCATTTTGGGCAAAGATCGCAAAGCTAATGCCGATCTGCGTCGCGTTGGGGAATTGAAGCGCCAATGGGGGCAAACGACCACCTATTCCCCACCCGATCGCCATCCCAGCAAAAGCAAGACCAACCTGCCTTGGAGTTGTGCGGGCACTCTCCGCAGCCATACCAATATCGTCACCGCGATCGCCATCGATCCCCAAGGCAGAATCTTTTCTAGCAGCAGCACCGATGGCACCGTTAGACTCTGGCAGTTGAGTACGGGACAGCAACTCCGGGTTTTTCAACATGGAGAACCCGTCTATTGCACGGCCATTTCCCCCGACAGTCGCACGATCGCCAGTGGCGGTAAGGATCGGGCGATTAAACTCTGGAACGCCCAAACCGGACAGCATATTCGCACCTTGGGAGGCTGGTTTGGCGGTCATGGCGATACGATTTTAACCGTTGCCTTTCATCCCGATCGCAAGCGTTTGGCCAGTGGCAGTGCCGATCGTTCAGTGCGCCTGTGGAAGTTAAACTCGGGTAAAGAACTGCGCCAAATTTCCGGTTACGGCAACGCCATTACTTCTCTAGCCATCAGTCCGGATGGTAAAATTTTAGTGACCGGCAGTTTGGAAAAAGCCATTAAAATTCGTCAGTTTGGAAGCGGTCAACTGGTGCGATCGCTGCGAGAATCGTATAAAATCTTAACAGTTGCGTTTAGTCCGGATGGAGAAACCTTTGCAAGTGGCGGCAGTGACGGTATTGCCCGATTGTGGGAGTTAAAAACCGGGCGAGTCCTGCAAACTTTTCCGGGACACGGTGATTTTGTCAGTGCGGTTTCCTTTAGCAAAGATGGGAAAATACTATTAAGCGGTGATGGGGAGGGAAATATTAAACTATGGCAGATCGAGACGGGTGCAGAAATTTGTACCTTAAGCGAACATGGCGATCGCATTATGTCCGTCGCTTTAAGTCCGGGAGGAAATAGCTTAGTGAGTTGCAGTGCCGATCGAACCATTAAAATTTGGTGGAAATCGGATTCGCGATGATTAAGATCGCCAAGGGAAACGCGCCCCGGCCTACAATTAAGTTGGGAAAGTGGAGCATCAATCACCGATGATAATGGAGCGAACCACGGTAACCAAAGCCGATATCTTACTGGTTGACGATACCCCGGACAACCTGCGCCTGTTAACGACAGCCTTATCGCAACGCGGCTACAAAGTCCGGGGGGCGATCGATGGAAATATGGCTTTAATGGGGGCAAATGCCGCACCTCCAGATCTGATTTTATTGGATATTTGTATGCCGGGAATGAGCGGTTATGAGGTATGCGAACATCTCAAGGCCAATAGCAAAACCGCTCAAATCCCGGTAATTTTTGTTAGCGCCCTCGATGAAACGATTGATAAAGTGAGGGCTTTTGGTCTGGGGGGCGTTGACTATATTACCAAGCCATTTCAATTTGAAGAAGTCCTTGCCCGCATCGAAAATCAGTTGACGATTCGACGGCTGCAAATTTCTCTGCAAACTTTAAATAATCAATTAGAAAGTCGAGTTCGCGAGAGAACTTTCGCCTTAGAGCGCGAAATCTTGCAACGCAAAAAGGCCCAAGAACAATTATTGCATTTAGCCTTACACGATCCCCTCACCCAATTGCCCAATCGCTCCCTATTTATCGAGCGTTTAGAAGCCGCGATTCTCAAGAGCAAACTGGATAAAAACTATAGTTTTGCGGTTATGTTCCTCGATTGCGATCGCTTCAAGCGGGTGAATGATTCTCTTGGTCACAATATCGGCGATCGCTTATTGGTCGCCGTTGCCGAACGCTTGCAAACAGGTTTGCGATCGGAGGATACGCTTGCGCGTTTGGGAGGCGATGAATTTGCCATTTTACTCGAGGCGATCGATCGGAAAGAAGAAATCGTTAAAATTGCCGAACGCCTTAACTATCGTCTTTCGAGTCCCTTTCATCTCTACGAATACGAGGTCTTTGTTAATGTCAGTATCGGTATCGTTCTCAGTCACGAAAATTTATACCAACAATTTTATGGCATTGAAGCCGAGACAGTTTGTTATGAAAAACCCGAACATCTGCTACGGGATGCAGATACGGCAATGTACCGAGCGAAAGCATTAGGCAAGGCACGTTACGAAATTTTTAACCCGAAAATGCACCGACAAGCCTTAAATTTATTGCATTTAGAAAACGATCTCAGACGTGCATTTAAGCGCAAAGAATTTGTTCTTTACTATCAACCTATTATTTCTTTAAAGGAAAGCAAAATTATCGGTTTTGAAGCCCTCATTCGTTGGCATCATCCCCAACGCGGCCTCGTTCCCCCCGATGATTTCATTCCCCTTGCCGAGGAGATGGGGTTGATTATTCCCTTGGGAGATTGGATTCTAAAAGAGTCTTGCCAGCAATTAAAACAATGGCACGCGCTCAATTTAGGAGGACAATTGCCCGTCGTAAGCGTGAATTTATCAGTCTGTCAGTTTTCCCAAGTTAACCCGATTCAAAAGATCGAGACGATATTGCAAGAAGTTCAGCTAGATAACCATTATTTAAAACTAGAAATTACCGAAAGCGTTCTCATCGAGCGCCCGGAATCGATTGTGGTTCTCTTAGAACAAATTAAATCTCGAGAAATTCAAATTAGTCTTGATGATTTTGGGACGGGCTATTCTTCTTTAAGTTATTTACACCGTTTTCCCATCGATACCGTGAAAATCGATCGCTCTTTTATCAATCGCTTAGATGAAAATGGTAAAAATTTGGATATCGTCCAAGCGATTATTTCTCTCGCCCACAATTTAGGCATGGAAACCATTGCAGAAGGCATTGAAACGGCAACCCAACTCGATCGCTTGCGAAGTTTGGGATGCGATTACGGTCAGGGCTATTTTTTTCGCCAAACCTTTAAACAGCCAGCAAGCTGAAGCAATGCTCGCTCGCGATCCTCGATGGCGATCTGAGGGTTTGTAGCGAGAAACAATTCAATTCATTCGCTTTTGATATAATATTAGGGGGTGAGGGCTAAATCGAAGCAGATAGATTTTGCAAAATATTCGCTTCTCTTGGAGGTGCAGCGATGGCAAGCATAGCAACAAAAGCCAATCCAAAACGAAACTCGAACTCAAATTTGGATCTGACCCAAATTGCCGCAGAAGATGTGGCACAACTCGCAGAAAGACTGGATCGAGACGATTACAGCAATCCTTTTGAAGCCTTAGAAGATTGGCATTTACTGCGGGCGATCGCCTTTCAGAATGCCGAACTCGTCGAACCCTATCTCTATCTCCTCGATATTGAAGCCTATGATGAAGCGTAATTCAGTCACCAGTCACCAGTCACCAGTCACCAGTGGGGACGTTGCCTGCAACGTCCCTACACGATCGCCAATTGTTCGTGCTTGAAAATAAACGGGTTCTCATTGGCATTACCGGGGGAATTGCTGCCTATAAGATTTGTGAAGTTATTTCAACTCTCTTTAAGGCAGGTTTAGAAGTTCGCGTTATTTTGAGCGATCGCGCGACTCAATTTATAACGCCCCTGACTGTTTCGACCCTCAGTCGCCATCCTGCCTATACCGATGACGATCTCTGGTGTTCTAATCATTCTCGCCCTTTACATATCGAATTGGGGGAATGGGCGGATTTATTCGTTATTGCGCCCCTAACTGCAAACACCCTCGGAAAATTAGCTTGCGGTTTAGCGGATAATCTCCTCACCAATACTGTTTTGGCTTCATCTTGTCCCATCCTCCTCGTTCCTGCCATGAATACCGAGATGTGGGAGCAATTTGCAGTGCAGCAAAATTGGCAGAAACTCCAGCAAGCTCCCCGCTATCACCGTATCGATCCGGGAACGGGTTTATTGGCTTGCGATCGCGTCGGTACAGGGAGAATGGCAGAACCCAGCGAAATTATTCCTACCATTTATTCTCTCCTATACGCCCGAGGCAAGCGAGATCTGGTCGGGAAACGCCTTCTCATTAATGGAGGAGGCACGCGAGAGCATCTCGATCCCGTGCGCTTTCTCGGTAACCCTTCAACGGGTAAAATGGGACTTGCCCTCGTGCGGGCGGCTTTATATCGAGGGGCTGCGGTTACATTCGTCCACGGTTTGATTGCTTCGCCTTTACTCGCGTCTTTACCCAAGGCCGTAGACTGTATTGCCGTCACTAGTGCTGCACAAATGTACGAAGCCATGTTAAAATCTTTTTCCGAGGCAGACTGGGGAATTCTCTCGGCGGCGGTTGCAGATTTCAGACCTGCTAACTATAGCGATCGCAAACTCCCCAAAGCAGATATCCCGGCATCTCTCCCCCTCACACCCGTTGCCGATATTGCTGCCGAGTTGGGCAGGCGCAAACAGTCCCATCAAAAACTCATCGGCTTTGCTGCACAAACTGGTGATATTGTCAAGCCTGCTTTAGAAAAATTAAGAAAGAAAAATTTAGATGCGATCGCGGCAAATCCGATCGACGTTCCCGAAGCAGGATTTAATAGCGAGACGAATCAAGCCATTTTCCTCGACAAAAATGGACGACAGGAAGCGATCGCTTCTTGCACTAAATTAGAATTGGCGCATCTTCTGCTGGATTTCAGCCTACAAATTGAAAGTTTTTAGCGCTGACTATTAAAGCTAGAATAGCAAACGGAGACCCAGCGAGCTAATTTTAAATGAATCTGCCAGCAAATCTTCACGCTTATCGAATTTCGATCGTTGTTTCTCATCCCATTCCCTATATTATTCCTTTGTTTCGCCTGATGGTCAAACAAAAATGGGATTTTCAGGTGGTGTATTGTTCTTTAGAAGGGGCAAAATCTTACCGCGATCGCGATTTTGCAACGGAGGTGACTTGGGATGTACCGTTATTAGAAGGATATCCGTGGATTAGCGTTCCCAATCTCTCTCCAAAACCGGGACTGAATCGCTTTTTTGGTTTGGTTAACCCCAAGCTCATCCAAGTGGTGAAAGAAAGCGATGTTATTATTGTTTATGCGGGATATGCTTATGCCAGTTTTTGGCTGACGGTATTGGCTGCAAAATTGCAAGGAAAGGGATTCATTTTTAGCACGGATACCAGCCGTTTATCTTCTCGAAGCGGCGAATCGTGGAAAGCCAAAATTAAGCCCTTGCTGCTGCCTAAAATTTATAATCTCGGCGACGCGATTTTAGTGTCAACCCAGTTTGGCAAAGATGCGATCGCAGATTTGGGAGTTCCCGAAGACCGTATTTTTATTACGCCGTTTGTGGCAGATAATGATTGGTGGCTGGCAAAGGCAGCAGAAGTCGATCGCGCTAAAGTTCGTCAAGATTGGCACATTCCCGATGAGGCGACGATTTTAGTATTCTGTGCTAAATTACAGCCTTGGAAGCGTCCCCAAGATATTCTCGAAGCTTTTGCCAAGGCGGATGTTAATAACAGTTATTTGTTGTATGTTGGAGAGGGAGCAATGCGATCGCAACTAGAAGCTAGAGTTAGAGAATTAGAGCTTGGCGATCGGGTTAGATTCTTGGGATTTTTAAATCAAACGCAACTTCCCGCTGTTTACAAAGCCGCCGATTTGCTTTGTTTGTGTTCCGAATACGAACCCTTTGGGGTTGTTGTTAATGAGGCGATGCTTTGCGAATGTGGGGTAATTGTTAGCGATCGCGTTGGTGCAAGGGCATTAGTCGAACCAGAAAAGACAGGCTTTATGTATCCGTGGGGTGATATTGATAAGTTATGCGCTATCTTACGATCGATTATACCCCAAAAGGACAAACTTAAACAAATGGGAAAAAATGCGAAAAAACGAATGGAAACATGGTCACCAAAAGAGAATATTCAAGCGCAAGAAAGAGCAATAAATCGGGTAATGAGCAATAAATTAA
>JBCCVR010000031.1:0-44977 GCA_039194995.1 Cyanobacteria bacterium P01_E01_bin.42
AGAGAGGGGGCGGTACCGTCGCACCCAAACCCCCCCCGTACCCTTCGGCTTCTCAGCAGGTTCAGTGTATTTTTTAGATGGGTTGGTTGGGTCTAAGGTTTATTATTGTGGCATTTTAGAGTTTTAGTTTATCCCGAACTGACGTTAAATTACTTTATTGCGGGAGGAACGATCGCGGCGATCTCCCCAAAGCAACAGCAAGCACGCTAAATCGCCAAGTTAGCATCGCTGCGGAAACGAATAAACCGAAGACCAGACCCCACCACAATCCCATACTCGACCATCCGAGGACAATTCCGAGAACGTACCCGCTTCCCACGCCGATCGCCCAATAAGAAAAAATGCCGATCAGCATGGGAACTTTTGTATCTTTCAATCCTCTCAATGCCCCAGCAGCCGTCACTTGCATCCCGTCAAAAATTTGGAAGATAGCAGCAATACTCAAAAGCGCGATCGCTAATTCTCGGGTGGCTTGATTTTCCAGACTGCTGACATCTAAATAAATCGAGATGATGGGTTCTGGAAAGACCCAAAATAGCACAGCCATCATACTCATAAAAACAGTCGAGAGGGCAATCCCCACATACCCTGCCCGCTTAACCCCGCTAAAATCTTTTCGCCCCAGCATTTGCCCGACGCGCATCGTGGTTGCATAAGAAATGCCAACACAAACCATAAAAGTCATAACTGCCGTTTGCAAAGCAATTTGATGGGCGGCTAGGGGAATGCTGCCCAAACTTCCCATCAGATAAGTCACGATTGTAAAGAGACTTGCCTCGACAAACAAGGCAGCCGTAACCGGAGAACCCAGTTTTACGAGGTTGCTCAAAATTGCACGATCCCAACGCAACCCACCCTCGAATAATTTAAACGAACGAAAGCTAGGATGAAGAGAAATAAACGCCAAAACCGCGATCGCTTTTACCCAAAACGCGAAGGCACTCGACCAACCCAAACCCGCCAATCCCAACTCGGGAAAACCCCATTTTCCAAAGGCTAAAACATAATTTCCCAAAGCATTGAGGGTAATCCCGCTTACCATCGTTATCATGATAATTTGCGGGCGATTGAGGGCGGAAACGAGATTTTTAAATAGGGCAAAGGCAAAGGCGGCGGGCAATCCCCAAAGAATCGCTTGTAAGTACCCTTCAGCTAAAAGAATATTAATTTCTTCTTGTCCCAAACGTCGAAAAATGGGCGTAAAATTCCAGAAGAGAACCATCAGAAACAGAGAGAGGGCGATCGCCAGCCACACCCCTCCCGAAGCAATGTGGCGCAACTCCTTGCGATCGCCCCCACCATAGGCGATCGCGGCTAATGCCCCCACGGCGGAAAGCATTCCCGTCCCGGCAACTAGCACAGAATTAAAAGTGATACTTGCCAACCCCCCAGCCGCTAAATTTTGACTGCCCAACCAGCCCATCATTATCGTATCGATAAAGCCGATCGCGGCTTCGGAAACTTGGGCGGCGGCGAGGGGAATGGCTAACCCCAAACAAGCCCGGAGTTCTTTCAGCCAGGGGCGAAGAAAAGATTTCATAAGTGTTAGATGGGTAGAGATGCGCTAGTCTATTTTGCCCGTAAGGGATTAAAAAACGCTATAATTTGACGATCTAGAGAGTTACACCATTGGCAGCATGAGTAAAGGTACCTTATTCGACAAAGTTTGGAATTTACATACCGTAGGAACGCTACCCTCGGGGCAAACGCAACTATTCATCGGACTGCATCTCATTCACGAAGTTACCAGTCCTCAAGCCTTTGCCATGCTGCGAGAACGAGATTTGCAGGTTTTATTTCCCCAACGTACCGTAGCGACGGTGGATCATATCGTGCCGACAGAAGACCAAGCGCGTCCTTTTGCAGATGTCTTGGCAGAAGAGATGATGCAGGCATTGGAAAATAACTGTCAGGAATACGGCATCCGCTTCTGTAAAATCGGTTCGGGCAATCAGGGCATCGTGCATATTATCGCGCCGGAACAGGGGTTAACGCAACCGGGAATGACTGTTGCGTGCGGGGACTCCCATACCTCCACGCACGGGGCATTCGGGGCGATTGCGTTTGGGATCGGCACTTCCCAAGTGCGAGACGTACTGGCTTCTCAAACCCTCGCCCTCTCTAAGTTAAAAGTCCGCAAAATTGAAGTCAACGGGGACTTAAAACCGGGGGTTTATGCCAAAGATGTCATTTTGCACGTGATTCGCACATTGGGCGTAAAAGGTGGCGTAGGGTATGCTTACGAGTTTGCCGGCACTACCTTCGAGAAAATGTCCATGGAAGAACGGATGACGGTGTGTAATATGTCCATTGAAGGGGGGGCGAGATGCGGTTATGTCAACCCCGACGCAACGACCTACGCATACTTGCAAGGGCGGGATTTTGCACCGAAAGGGGAAGAATGGGAAAAAGCCGTCGCGTGGTGGGATTCGATTAAAAGCGATCGCGATGCCGAATACGACGATATCGCCACTTTTGATGCGGTGGATATTGCCCCGACGGTGACTTGGGGAATTACCCCGGGTCAGGGGATCGGGGTAAACGAGACGATTCCCACAACAGAGACTTTAGCTGAGGGCGATCGCGATGTTGCTCAAGAAGCATACAAATACATGAAACTGGATCCGGGGGTATCCATCCAAGGAACCAAGGTTGATGTTTGTTTTATTGGCAGTTGTACCAATGGTCGCATTAGCGATCTGCGAGAAGCGGCGAAGTTTGCCAAGGGACAGCATGTCGCCAATGGGGTGAAAGCCTTTGTAGTGCCGGGATCGGAACGAGTGAAGAAGGAAGCCGAAGCGGAAGGACTGCACCGCATTTTCCTCGAAGCGGGGTTTGAATGGCGCGAGGCGGGGTGTTCCATGTGTTTGGCGATGAACCCGGATAAGCTGAAAGGGGATCAAATCAGTGCCTCTTCCTCCAATCGCAATTTTAAAGGCCGTCAGGGGTCTTCCACGGGTCGGACTTTGCTGATGAGTCCGGCGATGGTAGTTGCGGCAGCAGTGAATGGAAAGGTTACGGATGTGAGAAAAATGCTGTAATGATAGCGGGGCGATCGCTTTTCTTCGATGGAGGAAGGGCGATCGCTACATCTATAGTAAAACTAAATGAGTTGTCAATTTGTGGAACAAGCATCTTGCTTGTTTCTCTGCATTAAACACGGGCAAGATGCCCATTCCACAGTTAGTTCCGATATTTCTTTAGGATTGTATATAAACTTCTCGCTAAATCAAGCCAACTAGATAAATATTGAAAACAAGATAATCATTTTTGAGTAGATATTCTTATTATTGCCTTTTCAAGAAAGTAAGTATTCATCTCTCCTTTCCCCTTGATGACAATTTTACCTCTCTTTTCAAAAAGATAGCGGTCTTTTAAGGCTTGATAAACCGCATCGGTCACATGAATTCGCCCCGGTAAACCATGAGACTCCATGCGACTGGCAGTATTAACCGTATCGCCCCAAAGATCGTAAGCGAATTTTTTTAACCCAATGACTCCTGCGATCGCAGATCCCGTATGAATGCCAATGCGAATATTCAAATTTCGTTGATGTTCTTGATTGAATTGGCAGAGAACATCTTGCATATCGAGGGACATTGCCGCGATCGCGTTGATATGATTCGAGGTGGGTTCCGGCAATCCGCCGACGACCATATAAGCATCGCCAATCGTTTTAATTTTTTCAAGACCGTGCTTTTCAGCAAGGCGATCGAAGCACGAAAAGATTTGATTGAGTAGCTTTACTAATTCTGTTGGGGACATCGAAGCAGAAAGGGGTGTAAAATTAACAATATCGGCAAAAAGTACCGTCACCTCATCAAAATCATCGGCAATAATTTGCTGGTCGGCTTTGAGGCGTTGGGCAATGGGTTCCGGGAGGATATTTAATAATAAGGTTTCCGATCGCTCTTTTTCTAAAGAGAGTTCTTGATAAGCCATATCTGCTTGTTTGCGTGCCTCAAATTCCGAACGTCTCAACCGTTCGTATAAGAAAACCGAGAACGTGCAGATCCCGCACAACCAAAATAAGAGCGTGACAACGTTGAAAAAGGGTTTGTCCGATATAAATAAATCGATTTTAAAAATCCAAGCAAGACCGAAATACAAGGTTAGGGAAAAAATTTGCGCGATCGCGTGCAGTTGCCAGCGTACCGGGACTAAAATAGCAATCGTGAAAAAACTCATCGGCCAGAGAAACCAATCAAATTTTTGCTCTCCAGTAAACAGATCGATTGCGTTTACTAACACGCTGACCGTACAAAAAATAAACAAGAAAATAATGGGTAAATAATGGCGACTGGTTGGCGTTTTTAAGAATAACCAACAAATACATAAGCATGAGGTTACTGGAATTCCAGTGATGAGAGCAGAGTGACTAAAACCCCCTTGTAGTAATGGCGGCAAAAAATATGATAGTGTTATATTGAGACTCAGAAAAAACATGATAAAAATTGCGAGATTTAATCGTCGCCTTAGAAAATTTTTTTGCCATGTTTTGTAATCTTTAGTATTGGTATTAATATCTCCTTGAACGAGGTTGAGAATGCGATCTAAAGATGCAATTACTTGTGTAGCGATCGCGTTAATCGATTTCATTTTTACTCCTCTCATTTTTGCCAATTAATAAATAAGTTTTCATTTCTCCTTTACCCTTCACTGAAATTGTACCGCGTTCTTGAAAGAGATATTGGTTTTGGAGATATTGATAGGTGATTTCGCTCAGTTGAATTTGCCCCGGTATGCCGTGAGATTCCATACGACTGGCTGTATTAACCGTATCGCCCCAAAGATCGTAAGCAAACTTTTTTAAGCCGATGACCCCCGCAACCACTTCCCCGGTATGAATGCCGATCCGCAGGTTTAAATTATACTGGCTGTGTTGGTTAAATTGTTTGAGAGCAAACTGCATATCGATCGCCATATCCGCGATCGCATGGGCATGATCTTCTCGTTCTTCAGGCAATCCAGCAACAACCATATACGCATCGCCAATGGTTTTAATTTTCTCTAAACCGTGTTTTTCAGCAAGGCGATCGAAACGCGAAAAAATTTGATTGAGTAACTCGACCAATTCTCGCGCCGAAATACGAGCGGAAAATTCTGTAAAACCGACGATATCTGCAAATAAAACGGTAACGTCGCTAAAACTATCGGCGATCGTTTGGCTTTCATGTTTGAGACGACAAGCGATAGAATCTGGGAGAATGTTACGCAATAATTTTTCCGATCGCTCCTGTTCAGCCGCCAGTTTAGCTCGTTCTTTCTCTAATGTTTGATAAGCGATTTCTCGTTCCGTTCGGGCGATAAATTCAGTTTGGGCGGTTTGTTCGTAAAAATAAACGGAGAGGGTTGCAACAAAAGCGATTATAAACAAAGAGAGTGCCCACCCTAGAGGTGTCCAGAGATTGGGAACAAAACTCTGTCGCCAATAGAATTTAATGCCGAAATACGTCCCATAAGTAGCAATTTGGGAGATTAAATGCAATCGCCAGCGAACGGGAATAAAGGTGGATTGAACAAAGAACGTCAGCATCCAACCAAAAAAATCGTCGAAGAGATCGAAATCGCTGCCTCCCATTGCTGTTTCGGCAATTTGTTCGATAATATTCAGTGAGAAGCTAATCCCGAAAAAACTAATATTGGGATGACGGCGACCCCAAGGCGATCGTAACCACAGCAGAGAAATAATTAATCCCAGTTGAACGTAAAGATCTACATACCACCAATCGGGTAAAGGCTGACGCAGTAAAGTATTGTGGATGAGACGCGGCACGGTAAGAGGCAGAAAAAGAAAGAAAGACAAACACAAGACAAAATGAAGCCGCCGGATAAAGAAGCGGTGTTGCCACGTTCTATAATCGGTGGTGGAAATTTTAGGCGATCCGGTGATGAGGAGTTGCAGTTTTTGCCCCCAATACCGAAATTTTTGGGCGTTCATAGCGGGAGATGAAAGATTGAAAGTCTTTTCCTTTTTCATCTATTTTGCTTGTCTTTCAGAACATTGACGAGAGAAAAATCAAGTTCGGGGAAGACAAAGAAAAAATTTAAGCAGAGAAAAAATGATGCACTCGTGAGATCGTGGCGATCGGTAGAGTGAGTTCCTTTGCCAAAAAGGAGATGCCACAGTGAAAGAGTAAGCCCGATTGGAGAGAAGGTCATGATAGTTTCCCTCATTGCCAAGGATAGGCTGCCTCAGAGAAAGTCGATCGCAATTTTCGGCAAATATGCTCTCTTGAGTCTTTTAACGGCTTGTTTGCTCATTTTTCCCGTAGCCAGTTTCGCTTTAAATATTGGGGATGTTCCCAACCCGCGACAACAATATGGCGGTTGGGTGACGGATATGGCGGGAATTTTGTCCCCCGATACAGAAACGCGACTCAATCACAGCATTGCAGCACTAGAGGCAAAAAATGGCACGGAAATTGCCGTCGTCACCGTTCTAGAAACCCAACCCGCAGCCAGTCCTAAAGCCTTTGCTACTACCCTTTTCAATCATTGGGGAATTGGCAAAAAAGAGAGCAATAATGGCGTTTTATTTTTGGTTTCTACGGGCGATCGCCGAGTCGAAATTGAGATCGGTTCGGGACTCCATCAAATCTTGACTAAATCCCGTCTCCAGCACATCATTCAAACGGAAATTATCCCCCAATTCAAACAAGGAAATTTCGAGAATGGTGTTTTAGTGGGTACTGCTTCTCTGATTCGCATTCTAGACTCTTCTTCCATCGGCGCGATCGCACCCATTCATTGGCTCTCGATCTTATTTTTATTACTTGCAGGTACAATGTATTTTCTGGCGAAATGGGAATCCAGACAGCCCGTTTTTATTTCTGCAATCAAACAAGAAGATTTAGGGGCAACCGATCCATTCGATCGCAATGTTTATTGGATTTTTGGGTTTGGTCTATTTTGGTTTTGTTTGGCACTGAGTCAAATGGCGATCGCCGCCTATATTGGGCTATATGATATCTCGATTGCAGTTTTAATTCTCGGTAGTTTTATGAGTTTGCCGATCGCTTGGTGGGGCGCGAAAAACTGGACGCGGACAATCTTTAGACACAAAGGTAAGTTGTTAATTCGTCCTCCCCATTGCGATACTTGCAAACACCCCCTCAATCTC
Source organism: Cyanobacteria bacterium P01_E01_bin.42 (assembly GCA_039194995.1). Lineage (GTDB taxonomy): Bacteria > Cyanobacteriota > Cyanobacteriia > Cyanobacteriales > Spirulinaceae > CCY15215. The sequence continues at coordinate 7,124 of JBCCVR010000031.1, forward strand.
AGCGATAATCTCTCGGCGTTATTGACTCGTCCCCAACAAGTTGCACGACAATTAAAAAGCGTTGATTATGAGGGTTGGACTTGCGAAACTTGTTTTCCCGGATTACCGATGCGAACCCATTTGCGATGCTATCAACTAAATCGCCGCAAATTTAAAACCTGTCCCGACTGTCAGGAACTCACCGTAACACGCGGTGGTTTCCAGACGGTTCAAAAACCGACTTACTCTGCTGCCGGACTGGAAACGGCGATCGAAAAATGTCATTGCTGTTCCTATTCGAAGACGATTTCGAGGGTGCTTCCTCGTCGAACTTATAGCAGTTCCAGTAGCAGTAGTTCTAGTAGCACTAGCTATGGCAGTGGCAGTTTTGGCGGTGGTGGCAGTTGTGGTGGCGGCGGTTCGAGTGGTGGGGATAGCGGTGGTTTTGGCGGTGGCGGTAGCGATGGCGGCGGCTGTGGTGGAGATTGGTAAATATTAGTTGGGGTAGCGATCGCTGTTAAATTTACTCTTTTTCTTCTCCCATCGGAAAGCGTGCCAATAATTCCTCACGAGGGAGTTGCAGGAGGAGAGGAGCAATTTCTTCAGAAGGAAGAGAAGCGATCGCTTCGACTATTCTTGCGAGTTCTTCATCTATTGCCCCAAAACGAACTTGTAAGAGGTTGTTAATTAAACGTAAAGTCGCTTGTTTTGCGCCGACTTGCACTCCTTCTTCTTTTCCTTGTTGCAGGGCTTCGGCTTGAATTTGGGGACGTAATTCTTCTTGAATTTGGGAACGTAATTCTTCTTGAATTTGAGGGCGTAACTCTTCTTGAATTTGGGGACGTAATTCTTCTTGAATTTGAGGGCGTAACTCTTCTTGAATTTGTTGACGAAGTTCTGCGATCGCCTCTTCATACATTTGTGTTAAAGTCATAATTAATTCCTTATCAGTGGGATCTAAATCTTGTTCTCGAGATTGTCGCTTGGCTAAGAGAGTTACCAGTTCTCTTACCAATCTTATAACATTTTCTCGCAAGCGGTTCTCTCGGGGTAATGCTTCGAGTTCTCGAATGGCTCGTTCTTGCACCCGACCTTTTCCCAATAGCCTTAACCACAATGTTTCAGGTGTTTGCGGTAACTGATGAATGGCAATTAGAAAAGTTTTCCAACCCGTTCCCGAAGTATAAATTCCTGTTTCTTCATGGTCTGTTGATGGAAGAAAATGAAAACGTTGCCGAAAACTGGCAGAAACCGTAGGTGTCAGTAGCCACAGTTGAGGAAGTTGTTCCTCTTTGAGTGAACGTTTATTCCGCTTGGCTTCTCGTTCGGCTTCGGCAACAAGAGCAAATAGTTTCATTGCACAAGTCCGAACATCAGTGGCAGTGACAGGGTTGCGAAAAGGTTCGAATAAGGTGGTTGTCTTTGTCAATCTTCCCAGTAAACCTAAGTTGTTTCGCTGCTGCATTTGAGAAGAAGGGATAAACAGAAGGTCGATTTCACGCGCTTCTGAGTGAATTGTTTTACTGGTTTCCACCTTTCCCAGAGGAGAAAGCAGTTCGCTAAGATATTGTTTTGCGAATTGGTCGTGAATAAATCGAGTCACCCGACACTCAAGAAAAAGAACATGAGTATTATATCAGAAGTTGGATTGCGCTTCAATTTTGAAAATAATCCACGATCGCCCGAGCAATGGTCTCCGTCCCATCTTTGGCGAGGGAGGCGGTTTCTTGGGGAGGTTCGGGAGATCGCGAGAGAAAATCCCAATCTCCGGCAAAAAAGGATTCGGGGGACATCACTTGATGACGACCGTAATTTTTTAGCCCTTCGACTAATAATGCAGCTTCGGCAAATCCTTCGCGGGTGATGGTGGCAATGGGAACATCTAAACGCAAGGCTTCGGAAAAGGTGCTAAAACCGGGCTTAGAGACGACGCGATCGCAAAAAGGCATAAAATCCACGGGACGATAGCGGCGATCGCGAACTTTGATTAAATTGGCCAGATCCGGAGCCTCGCGATCGAAGGTCACAAATTGCCAATCGGGAAACTCCTTCACTTTTTCATAGGGAATTTTCTCCAGTCCCAACCCGCCAAAGGTTAATAAAATTAAACGTTCTTTGGGTTGCACCAGTTGAAACGCCTCTCTTATCTCCGCTTCGGAATAACGAGGGACTCCTCCCGTCAATCCCACATCGTCAATCTGGGGAAAAGCGGACATCGATTCGTGTAGGGGAAGGCGAAAGAGGCGATCGCACTGGGAAAAACAGTCCTCGATCCAAGCCGTCACCCCGGAAAATTCTTCCCCCCAGTCCCGATAAATAAAATCCCAGCCGAAATTACTCGCCATCCAACAGGGAATTCCTGTGGCTTTGGCGATCGGAGCAGCCAAAGGGGGAATATCGCCTACAATCAGATCGATGCGATTGGTTTTGATAAAATTCACCTCTCCGCTAATCAGACGGTATTGTGCGGCGCGAATTTCTTCTAGCTTGGCGAGGGTCGCCGACTTGTCCATATTCAAGCTATCCGCTTGAATCACCCCCACATCTAAAGCACGGGGACGGTGGATAAAATCCCCCTCAATATAAGACTCGAGCAGCCATCGCGGTGCTGTCGTGACCAGAAATAAGAGAATATCGGGATTGAGTTTTTTCACCATTCCCGCGACGGAAGCGGCACGAGTGGCATGGCCGAAACCGTGATTGGTAATGGCAAAATAAAGACTGGGCATGAATAAGAGAAGCGTTGGTTAAGAAAGATAGGCGATTGGGCGTTTGAAATACAAAACTTGCGTATTTTTCTCCAGTCCTGTTGTGACGGCGACTAACTCCCACCCTTGCCCTCCGAGATAGTTGAGGGTTTCGTGAATGGATTTGCCTTGCAGAGTCTCCGCCAATTCCCGGTCTTCGGACTCCACTGTAATTCTCAAAGGATTGAGAGGGAAGATAGTCTCCTGAATCACGACATATTCCCACTTGTAGATTGGATTGTTCACGCCAGAGCCAGCCGAGAAAGAAAAAACCGATCTTTACCATAGCAAAGATTGGGGACATCTCGGCCAACCGAGGCGATTGCTTCTCTACCGAGCTAAAAGTTTGCCACAAATCCTGCTTGCTTACTCGATAAGATCGACACTTAAATAGGTATAACCTTGCAAACTGGATTGATAGTTTTTCAGTAAGCGTTGGGATTCTTCTAAAGTAATTTGGTTATCTTGAATTGCTTGTTCGGTGCGACAGCGAATTTTTTCCACAAGATTATCGGCATTATATTGGGCGCGATCGAGTACGTCAATTAAGGTATCACCTTTGACAATATGTTCGATTTGATAGCCTTTCGGAGTCATTCTGATATGTACGACATTGGTATTGCCAAATAAATTATGTAAATTTCCCATAATTTCTTGATAAGCCCCGACTAAAAACATTCCTAAATAATAGGGTTCGATCGCGTTTCTTTCCGGACAAGTTTTAAGCGGATGTAATTCTAACAAATCTTTCCCTTCGTGGCGATCGATAAAGCGATCGATCTTGCCATCGCTATCGCAAGTTAGATCGGCAAAAATCCCCCGTTCCGTAGGTTCTTCATCTAAACGATGAATGGGAATGATGGGAAATAATTGTTCGATCGCCCAAGTATCGGGAGCCGATTGAAAAATTGAGAGATTGGCGTAATAGATTGAGGACATTTGTTTTTCTAAATCCGCCAGATCGTCGGGGACATAATCGCGATCGCGAGTAATTTCGAGGATTTTATGACAGCATTGCCAATAGAATTCCTCGGCTTTTGCCCGTTCTTGCAATCCCAAATAACCAAAGTTAAACAGGCTAATCGCTTCATTTTTAAATTGAATGGCATCATGATAAGCCTCTTGATAATTCTGAGGAGAAATTGTTGTATAGGTCTCCCAAAGGTTACGAAGAATCAGATGCTCTTGTTCCGCGATCGGTTGCAGGCTTTCAACGGGATTAGAATCGGATAAAATCGCCCGACTGGTACCGAGAATATCAAAAATCAAAACCTCTTGATGGGCGGAGATTGCTCTACCACTTTCACTCACAAGAATGGGAGCGGGAATATTTCGTTCTTGGCAGGCTTCTTTGACTGCAGCAACAATATCATTCGCATAATTTTGCATATTGTAATTTTTAGAAGCCGTAAAGTTGGTTTTCGAGCCATTGTAATCGACAGCCAGACCGCCACCGACATCAAGATATTGCATATTTGCACCCAACTTCGCCAATTCTCCATAAATTTGACTGGCTTCGCGAATAGCATCTTTAATCGTGCCGATCGTAGAAATTTGCGAGCCAATATGAAAGTGCAATAATTGCAAGCAAGAAAGCATTTCGATTTTGCTCAAGCGAGTCGCAACGGCCAAAATTTCTGGCACGCTCAAGCCAAATTTAGCACGATCGCCGGTAGAATTGCCCCAGCGTCCGGCTCCCTTGGTGCTGAGTTTAGCTCGAATTCCCAAGATCGGTTGAATCCCTAGAGAGCGACTCGCGGCGATCGCAATGTCTAACTCTTCAAGTTGTTCGATGACCAAAATAGAACGATGTCCCAATCTCCGGGCCAATAATGCCATTTCTATATATTCGCGGTCTTTATAGCCATTGCAAACGAGCAAAGGTTGCCCGTTATTTTGGGGATTTTGCACGGTTTCTAAGGTCGCTAAAGCGATCGCTAATTCCGGTTTCGAGCCGGCTTCCAACCCAAAATGATAGGGCTTGCCAAACTCCACCAAGGCTTCCACGAGATGGCGGTGCTGATTGCATTTAATCGGATAAACGCCGCGATAGGTATTGGGGTAGTGATAGCGAGCGATCGCCCGAGCGAAACAAGTATTTAAACGAGCAAGGCGATCGGCTAAAATATCTGGAAAACGGATGAGCAAAGGGAGTTCGAGATTGCGACGGTTTAGGGATCTCACTAAATCGTAGAGATCGAGAGAGCCGCCGCGATCGCCTTGGGGAGAAACCAAAACGCGACCCGCAACATCAATCGAAAAATAGGGATCTCCCCAACCCTGAATTTGATAGAGTTTTTCGCTATCCTCAATTGTCCAAGCCATTGGTATGATGGTAGTGCTGTCATAACTCAAAGTATCAGCAACGCGACTCATGTACGAACTGGATCGAGAAAGCGAGGAGACTGCAAATCAAGCGCCCATTCCTTGGATTGCCCGCCATCCCATGCTATTTTGGGGAGGCATTTGGACGATTGCCCTGTCCGTGACGGTGGGCGTTACCGTCGGACTGCTTCACGGTCGCCTGTTCCCCCCTCCCGAAACCCTCAATATTCCCCCTCCGTTGAGAAAGGATTCCCTCGATCGCGCAGATCGTCGAGAAGAAGCATGGAACGAGCTCCAAGAAAATCCAGAAATGCGATCGTTTCAAGATGCCGATTCAATGCCTCCCGCTCCCAAACCTTTCTTACCCCTTTGGTTGATCGGCGCGATCGCCGTCAGTTGTTCGGTGGGCTCGTTGTTTGTAACTTTGGTTTTAAAATCCCTCAGTCTCCCTCAAGTAGCGCCCAAGCGATTGCACTCCGTTTCCCCCTCACCGGGATTACCTTCTGCAAGTACGCCTCGCTTTCAGACTCAATTTGGCGCAACGCCCTACCAAACCCCTATTATTGCCGAAACGCAGCCAACTGTAACGGTTTTGCCGCCAGAAGCAATTACGCCTCTCGATTCTCCCGAAAATGATGGCAATTTAATCGAGCAACTCGATCTCCGCAAGCGTCATTCTCTCTCCTCTCTCATGGAATATACAGAGGAAGAATCCTTTGAATAAATAAAAAACAACCAATAACAAACAACCAATAATATATGTTTAAAAAATTATGGCAATGGTTAAAGAATCTAATTGGAATATTTTCTCCTCGTGCCGAACCGCTTAAATTAGCAGAAAGTGCATCATCTCAAGAGGAATCTTCGCAAGATAATGCAGTACCCGAACTCAGCGATCGCGATTATGAATTCCTTTTCAATCAAGTTTTAGAAGGTGTTGCTCATGGTTGGCAAGCCCCTCGCATCAAACAGTTTTTCGAGCAGACTCAAGACCGCATTACTATCACGCAATGGGTCAATTGGTTGTTAGAATTTGGTAAGAAAGCCATCAATTCCCCCAATCCCGATCGCGAACTGGCCAGAAGACTCGATCTCCTCGCGAGACAAACCCAATCCTTACCTATTATTAGTGAAATTGGTGCGGCATCTCTAGCAATTGCCCAACGCTTGTTACAACAAGTTCCCCAAGCAGAAGTTTGGGAATACGACGGACCCGATCTGGCCGCAGATAGTGCCCCATCTCAAACTCAACCCGTTGTTTTTACCCTCGAAGAACTGAACGCTAAATTAAAAGAAGACGATAATTTTCGACAGGCGATCGCGCAACAAATGGGCATCAATTCTGACGATCCAATGGTCATTCTTCAAGCTGTCACTCATCAAGTTATGCAACAGCAGCAGGGTGGGGATTAGGAATTTGGAAGTTAGCAAAAGACAGAAATTAAGCTATCATCAATAAAAAGTAATTATGCCTTTTGATTCTCTTCTCTTTCATAATTACAGTAACAGTGATTTATATCAATTGGTTGGATTGCTAGAGCCAGAGAACAACACAAATTTTTTCCTGCGATGGCAAGAAGAGATTGTGGCAACAGTTGTCTCGATCATTCTGAGTTTTTCACCTTTTATTGTTTCTTCTCGACTGAAAAACATGATTTTGAAATCTTCCCTTTTGCGCTGGCATAGTAGCAGCTATTTATATCGATTGGTGGGACTGTTGGGACAGTGGCAGGATAGTAGTTTTTTGCTACAATGGGGAGAGGCGATCGCGGCAATTCTTATCTGTATTATTCTCCTTCTCGCTCCTTTCGTTTCAACGTCTCTGATTGGGATTCTCTTGTTTGCTTGCGGAGCATTCTGGGCCTTATTGACCCTTGCCGATCGGCTCAAAATCGGCATGACTCCCATTCATTTGTGGGTTTGCCTTTATTGGGGATTTTGTGCAATTTCAACGGCTTTTTCCCCAGTGAAAAAAGCGGCTTTTTCGGGATTTATTAAGTTGAGCTTGTTCTTATTCTTATTCTTTTTAGCCGCTCGCGCCTTGCGATCGCCTCGCCTTCGCAACTGGGTGATGACGCTCTATATTCACGTTTCCTTATTGGTTAGCGGCTACGGCATTCGACAGGAATTTAAAGGGGTCGAACAATTGGCAACATGGAACGATCCCACCTCACAACTTGCCCAAGATACCCGAGTTTACAGCTACTTAGGCAACCCCAATCTTTTAGCCAGCTATCTTATCCCCGCAGTGGCGTTAAGTTTGGCGGCTTTTTTCGTCTGGAAGCGTTGGCTTCCGAAAACCTTGGCAGCGATCGCTTTTTTAATCGATACGGCTTGTTTATTTTATACTGACAGTCGCGGCGGCTGGATTGCAATGATGGCGCTCTTCTTTGCCTTTGCCCTATTATTGCGCTATTGGTGGGCAAAATATTTACCAACATTTTGGCGGATTTGGTTCGTTCCCTTAATGATGGGAATGGGAGCGGGTTTAATCGCGATGGCTATTATTTTTGTCGAACCTATACGACTGCGGGTAATGAGTATTTTTGCAGGACGAGGAGATAGTAGCAACAACTATCGGATTAATGTCTGGGAAGCTGTTTTTAAGATGATTGGAGATTATCCACTCGTGGGGATCGGACCCGGTAATAATGCATTTAAGCAAATTTACCCCCTTTATGCCCGTGCGGGTTACGATAATGCTCTCGGTGCTTACTCCATCTTTTTAGAGCATATTGTGGAAATTGGTTGGCTGGGATTTATCAGTTTTCTGTGGTTGGTTTTGGGAACATTGCAGCAAGGTTTGCAACAATTGGCCCGATTGCGAGAGAATCGTAACCTACAGGTATTTTGGTTAATGGCTGCGATCGCCTTTACCGTCGGACTTTCGGTACACGGCTTATTCGATACGGTCTGGTATCGCCCCCAAGTTAACGTTCTTTGGTGGCTGGGAGTGGCTGCGATCGCCAGTTTCTATCCTGTTGAAAACATCCAAAATGAAGGATAATTTTCTTGTCTCAACTCGTAACTCTTTACATCTTTCCCCTTACTCTATGAGCAGACCGACAAAACTAGAACTTGCTGAAATTGACGATAAACATTCCAAACGCTTTATCGACCTCGATCCCGATGGTTATTTCATTATTTACTTGGATCTCGAACAGAATCTGATTTGTGCCAAACATTACACCAATGAAATCAATGAAAAAGGTTTAGCGGTCGATCCCGAAACAGGCGAACCCATCCCTGTGCGTGGAAAAGTGGAAAGAACCCCCACGGCAATTTTTACAGGGAGAACGGCGAAAGAAATTGGTATGAAAATTACCGAACAAACTAAACCTTGTCCGCTTTCTTATTTGGATCATGCTCTCTATCTGGGACGAGAATTCGTTCGTGCAGAAATAGCTTTAATTAGTGGCGAAGAATATATTCAAGATTAATTAGTTGTTGGTTATTGGTTATTGGTTGTTGGGCGATCGCTCTATACTCTTGGGTCAACTGCTACAATGGTGTGGAGCGAGCGCAATTTATCGCCAGTATCTTCAGGGGAAGACAAAATGGCAAGCAAAACAGAAACAGAGCTTGAGGCATTAAAGCAACTAATCCTCTATCAACGATCGATGACCGACTAAGCGAGAGGCTTGAGACTTCCGATGAATTCTCCCTTCTCCCTCCAAATCGGGAACAAGCAAGCTATCCTAATAGAGAGAAGCCCTAAGAGTTCCAAAGTCCCATGAAAGTCGGTTTTCACCCCATTCTCAACGATTCTCACATCGATGCCAACCAAGCAAGCTCCCAACGCCAACTCTCGATTTCGCTCTCGGCTCTAGCGGGAGAGCAGGATAGCACCTTACCGCTTAACTTATGCCTCGTATTGGATCATAGCGGTTCGATGAACGGTAAACCCCTCAAAACCGTGAAAGAAGCTGCAATGAGTCTGGTAGATAAACTCAACCCGCGCGATCGCATTTCTATTGTCACCTTCGATCATCGCGCTAAAGTTCTTGTTCCCAACCAAACTGTAGAGAACACCGGTGAGGTGAAACGATACATTGAAAAATTGAGACCCGATGGGGGAACCGCGATCGATGAGGGGATGAAATTGGGGATGGAAGAAGCCGCTAAAGGCAAAGAGGATCGAGCCTCACAAATCTTTCTCCTCACCGACGGCGAAAACGAACACGGTGATAACGATCGCTGCTTAAAACTTGCAAAACTCGCCTCAGAATACAATATTACTCTCAACGCGTTGGGATTTGGCAGTCATTGGAATCAAGACGTTCTCGAAAAAATTGCCGATACTGCGGGGGGGACTTTATCCTACATCGAACAACCCGAACAAGCCTTAGATGAATTCGGCAGGCTCTTTTCTCGCATTCAATCTGTTGGTTTAACCAATGCTTACTTATTGCTCGATCTTGCTCCCAGTGCGAGACTGGCAGAACTCAAGCCCGTGGCTCAAGTTGCCCCCGATACGATCGAGCTTCCCGTCCAACCTGACGGCGATCGCTACAGCGTGCGTTTGGGAGATTTGATGAAAGAAGAGCGGGTCGTTTTGACCAACCTTTATATTACCCGATTGGCGGCTGGGGAGCATCTCATCGCTAACGTACAGGTGCGCTATGACGATCCAATCTCGGGACGAGAAGGACTCCTATCGGAAAATATTCCCGTGCGAGTTACGGCGCAGCAACTTTATCAACCCCAACCCAACGCAGCCGTACAACAATCTATCCTTGCGTTGGCAAAATACCGTCAAACTCAAATCGCCGAAACTAAACTCCAACAAGGGGATAAAACCGGAGCCGCCACCATGTTACAAACGGCTGCTAAAACTGCTCTACAAATGGGCGATTCTAGTGCCGCGACGGTTCTACAAAAGAGTGCCACGCAATTGCAAGAAGGTGGGGAACTCTCCGAGAGCGATCGCAAGAAAACCCGCATTGTTTCCAAAACTGTCTTACAAGAGGAGTAAGCATCAATCACCAGTCACCAGTTAAACCGACTCTATCACAATTCAAAATTAAAGCCTTTTTGTTTGAGAGCCTGATATTTTTGCTCGTCAAATTGATAGAGTCGTGCCGCACGATGGGGAACGTCTTTTTGTTTCTCGTCTAGTTCGATGAGTAAGTCCATTTTGAGAATTTTTTTGCGAAAATTGCGCTTATCTAATTCTTGTCCCAAGACAATTTCGTAGAGTTTTTGCAGTTGAGAGAGGGGGAATTTTTTCGGCAAGAGTTCAAAGCCGATGGGTTCGTAACGCAATTTTCCTTTTAACCGTTTCAATGCCGTTTGAAAGATCGTTTGATGATCGAAAGCGAGGAGAGGTAAGCGATCGATCGCAAACCATGCGGCATCATCGGCATCTGTAGTCGCTTCGAGTTGATATTCTTCTAGGTTGACCAAACCATAATAAGTGACGGTAATGACGCGATCGCGGGGATCGCGATCGATCGCGCCAAAAGTATATAACTGTTCCAAAAAGATATTTCTCACCCCCGTTTCTTCTCCCAACTCTCGCAATGCCGCTTCTTCGAGGGTTTCGTGGATGCGAACGAATCCTCCCGGTAGCGCCCATTGCCCCTTAAACGGCGGTAAGTTGCGCTGGATGAGCAAGACTTTGAGGATCTGTTGTTCGTCCAAACCAAAAACAACGCAGTCCACGGTAATTGCCGGGCGGGGGAATTCGTAACAGTGAGCCATTTATCAATCTATCAATCTATCAATTATCAATGGTAATGGACTCAAGCATCATGACAATATTTCATTGGTCGAGACGCGATCGCGATCGCCTTTAAGTAATTATGCTGATGACTTTCTTCCATATATTTATGTTTTTTGCTAAAAATTCAGAGAATCATGAAAGATGCGATCGGTATGTACAAATTTTTCTCTACATAAAGTTTATTTTTTTTTTAAAAATACTCTAAAACCTATAACTTTACAGTAAATTTACAGACAATTTACCATAAATTCACGATTTTCCTGATATTATTCATAAGTAGTCATTTTTAAGTAGTTATTCGTAAGTGTCGCGCAATCGAACAAAGACTGTGAATGCAGACCAGACGAAAAGAGAACGAAGGTTCGGCAAACAATGTCAAATAACCTAACTCTTCTAGTGCTTTAACTACTTTGAAAAATGATTCTAAAATCAATTACTCGAGTGGAGTTTGCTCAATTATGAAACGTTTTGGTTTTCTCATTTCAACTACTATTGCATTGCTTTTTGCCGCTACGTCTCCAGTCAAAGCTAATCCTTTCGTCTTGCTCGAAGATAACTTTGACTCGGAAAATAATGGTTTATCAGTCATTAACTTTTCCGGCTTGAGTAATTGGAATGTTGTAGATGGTACGCTCGATCTTATTGGTGTGGGTGGTTTCGACCCACTTCCGGGGAATGGGCTGTATCTCGATCTCGATGGATCGACGAATAATGCTGCTCGTATTGAATCCAAGTCCTTATTTTCCTTTGAAGCGGGAGATATGATTACTTTGAGTTTCGATCTGGCAGGTTCGCAACGAGATACCAATACATTAGATGTATCTTTAGGTAGTCTCTTTAGCGAAACTCTTGAAATCGAAGCAAACTTTCCTTTAACAACAATTACGCGGACGTTCGAGGCTAATTCTTTGACTGATGCAATTCTCGCTTTCGATCATTCAGGTGGCGATCAGGTAGGTTTATTATTTGATAATGTCCTGCTGAGTGTCGATCGCGAAACCGAAAGCGTTCCCGAACCCGGTACGACAGCAGCATTGCTCGTTTTAGGAGGATTGGGAATTAAGTCTCTTCGTCAACGCAAACAAAATCAATAACATATCAAAGGGTGTATCTTAACATTGAAAACTAGCTTCTTTCTGGGTTTAAGCATTCTTCATGAGGCTAACAACCAGACAATAAATCGAGGAATTTCTCTTCCTTTCGTAGCGGCGTTAAATTTAACGCCGCTACCTGTATTTAGGTTGCTTATTTGACCAAAGTTCCGGCATAAACGGCGCGATCGCCTAACTCTTCTTCGATTCGCAATAAGCGATTGTATTTCGCCACCCGTTCGCTGCGACAGAGAGAACCGGTTTTGATCTGTCCGGCGCGCGTTGCTACCGCCAGATCGGCGATGGTAGTATCCTCGGTTTCCCCAGAACGGTGGGAAATCATACAATTAAACTTATTACGAGTTGCGAGGGCAATCGTTTCTAGAGTTTCCGTTAAACTACCGATTTGATTGAGCTTAATCAAAATTGCATTGGCGGATTCTTCGTCGATTCCTTTTTGTAAGCGGGTGGGATTGGTTACGAACAGATCGTCCCCAACCAACTGAATTTTACCGCCCAATTTCTCGGTTAATAATTTCCAGTTTTCCCAGTCTTCCTCATGCAAGCCATCTTCAATAGAAATAATGGGATATTTGTCAACTAATGCGGCTAAATAATCGATAAAGTCTGCACCACTGTGGGGAGAACCGTCGTAAACGTACTGACCATCTTTGTAAAATTCGCTGGCAGCGACATCCATTGCGATCGCCACTTGTTCGGTGGTATACCCCGCTTTTTCGATCGCTTTTACGAGTAATTCTAAAGCCTGTTCGTTGGATTTCAAATCGGGAGCGAATCCCCCTTCATCCCCAACCCCTCCAGAGAGGAGCTTTTCGGCAGATAAAACACCTTTTAAGGACGCAAAAACTTCCGCACCCCAACGCAAGGCCTCAGCAAAAGTCGGCGCACCAACGGGGACGATCATAAACTCTTGAAAATCCACATTATTATCCGCATGAGAGCCGCCATTGATGACATTCATATAGGGAACGGGCAGTAAATTGGCTAAAGGACCCCCCAAATAACGATATAAGGGCAATCCTAACTCTACCGCCGCCGCCTTTGCTACGGCGAGGGAGACCCCCAAAATCGCATTTGCTCCCAAGTTGGACTTATTGGCAGAACCATCGCGATCGAGCATAATGCGATCGATCCCCACTTGATTTAAGGCATCTTGTTCGAGTAATTCGGGGGCAATTTTTTCTTTGACGTTGCGGACGGCGGTGAGAACGCCTTTACCGCCGTAGCGACTTTCGCCATCCCGCAATTCGTGTGCTTCAAATGTGCCTGTAGAAGCACCGCTTGGAACTTGTGCTAAACCGCTTGCACCGCTTTCCAAGCGTACTTCAGCTTCTAGGGTGGGTCTGCCGCGAGAGTCGAGGATTTCTCGGGCGGTAATTGCTTGGATGGTTGCCGGTTCGTTAAAAGCCATTGTTGTATTTGCCCTTGAGACTGTATCACCGTCACTAATACCCGATCCCTTCTCGATCCCGGCACTTTTTGCACTTAATTTAAGAATTGCCCTATCTCTGCGTTGGCGGGTTCGATAAAATTGAAAGGGCAATGATGAGAAGTTAAGAAATGATGAAATTGCGATCGCTTCTGAAATTATAGGTTTGTTCTATTGCGATCGTAAAGCGTATCTGTAGTCATATTGCTTCTCCGATTTGACTTCTCCCAAATTTTCCAGCGATTTATTGTTAAGATAGCCTTATTCTCAAAATTGCAACGATGAAAACAATCCAACTCACTCCCGAAATTGAAGCGCTCATCGATCGCCACGTCAAAACCGGAAGATATCAAGACGATCTCGCGGTGATTCAAGAAGGTTTACGCTTATTGGCAGAGAGAGAAAGAATATATCGAGGAAGATTTGAGGAGTTGAAAAGGGAAGTCGCGATCGGCATAGAAGATTTAAGACAAGGTAAAAAAGTTGATGGTAGAAAGGCGATCGAACGTTTAAAAGCAAAAAATATGGACTTAATTGGACGTGAGTAATGACGATTATTTTAATCTCCTCCAAAGCAGAAAGCGATTTAGAAAATATTAACGATCGCATGGTTTCCTATAGTCCTCAAGCTGCTAACCGTTTATTAGATAAAATTCTTGACAAGTTTGAAACATTAGGACGTTTCCCTAATCTGGGTAAAAGCCGCGATGAATTGATGGAAGGTTTGCGAAGTTTTCCTGTAGAAGATTATCTGATTTTTTACTTTCCGATTGAAAATGGTGTTGAAATTGCAAGAGTTGTCAGTGGTTATCGAGATTTAGAGGCAATGTTTGATGAAAAAATGTAAAAGCGCGATCGCTGGCTCGTTTTTGCAGGCGAGAGGCAAGCCAATTATCTAAATTTTGGATTGTCAGGGTTTCCATGAGGACTTGGAGAAGGACAGTATAATTATAGGCGATCGCATTTCTCATATTTGGGATTTTGCCTTAAACTGGATATCGTGCATTTTTACTATAGAAGAGTTTGACTGATGACAGAAAGCGATCGTGAATATAACATCGATTGGGATAAGCTAAAAAATGGCTTACCACCAGAAGCAATACAAGAAATACTTGGAGAGATTTTAGATTCAGAAAATGTAGAAGCAGTACAAAATCTACAATCAGAAAGTTTAGAGCTAAGAAGCCAAGCAATAGAAAGATTATTTGATACAGCTTATCATCAAGGGACATTGATGGAGCCTGCTTTTATTATTACTTTGATATTTATCAGACAGCTTCAGGATGAATCAGAATCCGTTCTTATAGAAGATATATTACTATGTTTAGCGTATTTTATATCAGGAATTTCATTTCTAGACTATGCGATTATGGTGGATTCTTTCATGAATCCCGATCTCGAAATGCCTGAAACTCCCGATCCAAGAAATGCAACTCTTCCAGAAGATAGATTGATTTATGAAGCGATTGAGAGAAGCATCGAAATTTTTCTCGACTTTTTGACACATTCTTCCCCTGATGTCAGAGTTGCAGCGATTTATCTCCTTTCATGTTGTCGATCTGAAAAAGAAAACATTTACGATCGAGTCAATACACTATTCTATCGCGAAATAGATGAAATGGTGAAAGTCACTGTATTTTTCTATTTTGCAGTTGTCAGTCGGTTTACTGTTGTTGATGTTGAACTCATTGAAAGAATTGCGAACTCGGGTGAAAGCGATATTATTAAATTATCTGCTGCGATCGCTTTGGCTTATATCTCCGGAACAACAATATCAGAGAAAAACATAGATATTTTGATCGATCTGCTAGAAAAACCCAATTTATTAACAAAACTAATAGAACATTACGATTATCCCATGTCATCGGCTCATCACCTAATAATTATTGATTTCTTTGGGAATCTGAGCGATCGCCACTTAAGCAAAGTGTTACCCAGTCTCATAGAAGCCAATCAAGCGGAATATTCAATAGATTACTTCTCTGAGATTCTTATTTTTAAAACTAGGAAGGATGCGATCGGGAAGACATATCAGCAATTAACGGAAAGTCAAAAATTATTACTGAGAATAAGCGCACAAGATGAAAGTTTATTTAACGAAAGGTCTTATATTTGCAAGATTCTCAATTTAGAATCAAGAGGATTGACCGAGCAACAAATGAAAGAAAAAATACTTAATTTTATCGGACAAGATATTCCCATAAGTTCCTAATATATCGTAGCATCTTATGCCAACCAAAGCGATCGCCTTGAAATCCGTCCTACAATCTTGCTCGGTATCCCAATTCTAAAACGCCTGTTAAAAGAGATATCACCGACAAGCAACAAAGCGCCGACATTCTGGAATTAGCTAAACTGGCAGCAAGTAGATCCATCACCGTGGAGACGAAAGCAGTGGCAGACCAATCGAAAAGCGATCGCGTTATCAAGATCGAAAATAACCAAATCCAAGGCGCGGCTTATAGCGAAAATAACAAAGGCTCAATCTATACCCAAGGTAACACCATCTACAATGAAGCCTCTGCAAAATCCAGCCTCGTCGATGCTGCCAAGGAAATCCAAGACCTCCTCAAACAACTTGAAGCCACAAACCCTACCACCAGCACTACAGAGCAGATGATGGTGGCTACAGAAGCCATCAAACAAATCGAAAGCGATCCCACCTTCAAGCAAAAAGCCATCAATGCAGCCAAAGGGGGTACATTAGAATTCCTCAAGCAAACGCCTATCGGTGCATTCGTTGCCGGAGCCATTGAAGGTTGGACGAATTCCTAGGAAACGCGATCGCCATGCAAAGAAATGTAAATTTAGAAACTCCGCCAACCCTAGCGTAACAGTATGTTAAGAACTGCATAATTCGGATGGTCTGTTTCCTAAGAGTAGATTGAGACAATCTACCCTCACACTTTCAACCAAGACTGTCATGGTTATTCAATTCTTCAAGCGCTTATTCGGATTATCTCGCCCAGCACCCTATATTCGAGAGTTTTTGACTTCTTACGATACCGAAGTATCGCCATCGGGAATTTTTACTTCGGGAGACACGGGAAAAGTCGCGATCGAATTTCTTTGGCACGGTCGGGAAATCTCCCGGGGGCAACTGGCTCTTCTCTGTCTCGACGGACTCGAAGATTTACAACTCGATTCCCCGCTCCTGCTGGCAGAAATCCGCCGTCGCCTCGTCCCCAGACCTAGCTCCCCCATCTCTAAACCGTTAGGACATTTAGCGATCGCCGATTTAACTGAGGGCGCTAGATTCGGCAGTTGGGGCGCTCGTTTTGCCGACGATCGCGTCCAAGGGGTCAAAATCTTTCAATTACCCCCGAACAGGCGATTTTGCTTTCTGCTCGTTCGCAAGACCCATCTCAACGCCGTTGAATCCCATTGGCTGCGAGATTGCCTTTGTTTCTCTTTCCTTCCCCATCGTTTTGTCGATGTCACTGGAGAGGAACATATTTTCGCATTTGGCAACGAAGGCGGCTTGTACAATAGCCCGGTTTTCCGAATTTGGGGAGCAAAAGGATACGCACAACCGCTCGATCGCGCCATTACTCTCGATTTGGATTGGCGCAGAACTCCCTTGGGGGCGGAATTATTACACTACGTTAAAGATCTTCCCAATTTTGCCGACTATCCCGCGATCGCTGCCAAAACTACTGAGGCAATTGCAGAAAAACGCTTGCGAACGGGAGAACGACTGCGGCAACAAACGACACTTTTTCCAAAGATTGTGAATCGAGCAGATCTTATTCCCAGTATTCTTGCGGAAGATTTAAAGCACCTCGGTATCTATGACCTCATCGAGAATGAGGGGACATTTACTGCCCGTTTTTAAAACTTTCCGGACAAAAAATCGACTGGCAGTCAAACAAGAACGCCAACCGCTAAAAGCAAGGCCGATAAGCGCGAGATGAGAGGGGGGATTTTGAGGATTCCTCCCTCTTCTGCTTTTTGTGTCTCTCCTCCTTCGCGATCGCTACCGTGATGAAGAAAACTACCAATATCGGTATATTTTTTCAAGAAAATCGTAAAAATATTTACCTCTCGAAACGGTTCTCTCTAGGGGCGATCGATTGACAGTCAGTGCACTAGCCTCAAGTTTTAGTGCTTTTTCCTCAATATGGTATCAATAAAAATTGATGCAATTTGCATCATTTATGTGCAATATATATTATATTAGATTAACTGATGCAAATTGCATCGCTCAGTAGGGTTAGAACATATCTTCACGACAATGAAAAGATTTTCATTTTTTCTTCAGACAACAATAAGTGAATTTCCGACTATTCTTTTGCCATTAAAATGTTATATAAAGAGTATAGACTAATCAAACGATGTCAAACGGAAAAGAACCCGAGTAGTACTCTTCTATCCAACGTATTAAGAACCGAGAAAAACAATGCCCATTATCGTCGTATTACCCCTCGTCAGAAAAAAATGCGGACTCACCCAAGAAGAACTAGCAGACTTGAGTAAACGCAGTCAGCAACTTATTGGCAAGCTCGAACAGAATAAAGCGAAAGGTATTGGTTTTGAGACCCTCAGCCAGCTTTGTAAAGCGACTGGCGGGCAAGTCTGGGACGTGTTGGTTTACGTTCCCGACGATCCCCAACAGCTTGACGAAACTCTTGCCGCCCTTTCCAGGAAACTGAATTGTTCGATTGACGAAATTCTTCCCTATATTCCAGACGATCTCAAAACGGCCTATCGACGATCGATGTTTGTGTGAAGAAAGGTAGATAAGAGCGTGCGAGTTTCAGGCGATCGCCCCGTCGCGATCGACTGCCGCTCTCATCGAGATCGGAGAAACAATTGCGCGAGTCGCCACGTCTTGGGTTGCTGACGAGCTACCATAATATATCGATTCAATTGGCGCGATCGCTCATGGCTTCACCCTCTTGGAAAAATTTTCGCTTTCTGCAAGTTCTCTGTCGTCCCCTAGTGTTACTTTCCTTGGGACTCCACGGCGTGCTTTTATGGCTTCCCCTAACCCTAGAAACGGAAGTAGCAGACACAGAAAAAACCGAGGAAGAAAAAAAGGAAACCATTAAAATTACGCGACTCGCTCCCCCTCAACCCTCCCCAACGCCAGAAGTTTCGCCTTCGCCCCCAAAAACGTTGCATGCGATTGCGTCTACATCGCGATCGCAGCCCGTCCAACAACAAGTTTCCCAACAACACACTGCTATTACTCCCCAGCCTCAAAACACACCTCAAAAAGCCCTTCAAACCCTACCTCAGTCGCAAATCTCTCCACCGACTCTAACACCATCACCTTCTCCGATTTCCTCCATTACTCCAACACCATCACCGACTCCAATACCGTCACCTTCTCCAACGCCATCGCGTCCTGTTGAAGAAAATTTTCCCACTTATCAGAATGCTAGAGAAGGTTCGGGTCTTAACTTTTTACCCCCAGAAATCGATCGCGCCGTTTTGCACACGCAAGATCCTCTCGATAAAGTTGCTACTTTTTTTGAGCGCGAAATTCCCAGTCAAGGATTTGAGGTCGCTAAGATAGACGAAAACAATTTAACGGCAAAAATTTATCAAGTTTCCATTAGTAATAGACAGCCCCAATATTTCCATCTTTTTTATGTCGAAAATCGGACTCTCCTCATGTTGCTCGATCGCCAAGTCTCGCTGGCAAAACTAGAAGCATTAAAGAATTCCCTCGACGTTCTTTCCCCTGAAGATAAACTGATCGAAGAAATTTTCGCTCGAGTTTATCAAGAATTTGACTTAAAAGATTTTACAATTTCTGACTTGCAAAGCCAAGATTCAGAGATTCCTTGGGTTCAAGAAACGGAAAACTATCATTTTCGCGGCAGGCTTCCCGTTGAAAATTCCCTCGATCCAAATGTCGAACAGCAGTTACAAGAACGCTTATTTTCCCTGTTAGAAGAGCAAGAATTTGTGAAAATTGGGGAAGAAGAACAAGAGGGAGCAAAAATTTTTGTATTTGGTAACGGCTTTGCCTATCCAACGATTGGATTTGCTCCCGTTCTCGTTAACAACCAAACAACCATCGGACTTGTGACAACGCGAAACTTTTTTCCTCCATCCTTTGAGTAAGGAGCGAGTTCGAGATAGTGATCCGCCAAAAATTTCCTCGATCGCGAAAAAATAACCTCTTTTGAATTTCTCAAGATTGCGATTGGGTAAATCGTATAAAATGACACAACCGCGACAAGAGATAAATAGAATAATATGGCGATCGCAACCACAATTCGAGTAATTAATAATCTTTCCGTGACAGACATTCTTTGGCTTATCGTCTGCTCTGGCTTGGTGTTTCTCATGCAGCCCGGCTTCATGTGTTTAGAATCGGGGCTGACGAGATCGAAAAACAGCATCAATGTTGCTGTTAAAAATCTGGCTGATTTTGGTATTTCTGTTGCCCTATTTTGGGCTTTTGGTTACGCGCTGATGTTTGGCGCTTCTCGCGCGGGCTGGTTTGGCTCGTCTGGCTTCTTTCTCAACTTGGAAGCTCCCCCCAAACTTGCTGCATTTTTTTTGTTTCAGACCATGTTTTGCAGCACGGCTACGACTATCGTATCGGGAGCAGTAGCCGAACGTCTGAAATTTCAGGCTTACTTAATAGTCTCAGCGATCGCTTCGGGTTTAATTTATCCTCTCTTTGGTCATTGGACGTGGAATGGTGTGGAAACGGAGGCGCTTGCGGGATGGTTGGGAAAAATTGGTTTTGTCGATTTTGCCGGCTCTACTGTCGTCCATGCCATTGGCGGTTGGATTGCCTTGGCCGTTCTTTTGGTCATCGGACCGCGTTTGGGTCGCTTTCCCAAAGATCGCCCCCCCCAAGAAATTCGCGGTTCAAATCTTCCTTTTTCCGTCTTGGGGGCAATGTTATTGTGGTTTGGTTGGCTGGGTTTTAACGGCGGCAGTACCCTCACCTTAAACGAACAAGTTCCTCACATTATCATTAACACGATTATTGCAGGGGTTGGTGGTATGCTGAGCGCGGCGGCGATCGATTGGCAAATCCATCGCCTGCCCAAAGTCGAGCGCCTCATCAACGGGTCGATCGCGGGTCTGGTGTCAATTACTGCCTGCGCGCACGCCGTCTCGACCCCCCTTGCGATGGTTATCGGGGTCGCGGGAGCAGGGGTTATGAGCCTTTGCGTCTATTGGTTAAATCGCTGGCACGTAGACGATGCCGTAGATGCGATCGCCGTTCATGCTGGGGCGGGGGTCTGGGGAACCCTTGCGGTGGCTTTATTTGGCAATCCTGACGTATTGGGAACGGGATTGAGCCGGGGGCAACAAATCCTCGTGCAACTCCTCGGCATCGGGACAAGTGCGATCTGGGGATTTGGTTTGACATTTTGCATTGTTTATGCAGTCGATCGTCTGATACCTTTGCGAGTATCCCCCAAAGAAGAAGAAATGGGTTTAAACGTCTCCGAACACGGCGCAAAAACCGAAGTTTACGATCTATTCTGGGTGATGGACTATCAGGCGGAAACCCGAGACTTAAGCGCCCGTGTCCCCACCAATCCTTTTACTGAAGCCGGTCGTATCGCCCATCGCTACAATCAGGTGATGGATGCAATGGAGGAAGCCGTCAGTCGCACCGATGCGATCGTCTATACTTCGACCGATGCCATTATTACATTCAGTACCGCGACCTTGGAAATTATGACCGTCAATCCCAGTACGGAGGTCATTTTCGGTCATACCACCGCCGCTTTAGAAAAAATGTCGATTGTCGATCTGATCGGCTGGTCGGCGGATAAAGTGAGCGATCGCGCCGCCTTGCTATCGAAACTCTTGCATCGCCACCAACAAGAAGTTATCGGACATCGCGCTGACGGGTCTATTTTTCCCGTCGAAGCCACCCTGACCAAAGCCGAATTGGGAGAGCGATCGTTTTATACAGGCACGTTTCGAGATATTACCGAGCGCAAGCAAGCCGAAGAAGCACTCCGACAAAAAGAAGAAAACGAAAAGCTCGCCAAGGCCATGTTGGAACTCAAACAAACCCAAACCCAACTCATTCAAAGCGAAAAAATGTCGAGTTTGGGGCAGATGGTGGCGGGGGTCGCCCACGAAATCAATAATCCCGTCAACTTTATTTTTGGCAATTTAGTCTACGCGAAAAACTACACCAACGAGTTGATCGGTTTAATCGGACTCTACCAAAAATATTGTCCCGATCCGCCCTCAGAAATTCAAGAAATTATCGACGATATCGAACTGGATTTTCTCAAAGAAGATTTACCGAAATTGCAAGATTCTTTACTCTTGGGGGCAGAACGAATTCGCGAAATTGTCCAATCATTGCGGACTTTTTCCCGCCTGGACGAAGCAGAAGTCAAAGAGGTGGACATTCATGAAGGCATTGACAGCACCTTAAGAATTCTCCACAATCGCTTAAAAGGTGCGGTGTGGGAAACGAAAGGCAGTATTGAGAAAATTGAAGTCCTCAAACAATATACAACTTTACCGCCGATCGAATGCTTTGCGGGCCAGTTAAATCAGGTCTTTATGAATTTGTTGAGCAATGCGATCGATGCCTTAGAAGATTCTTGGAAAATCGGGCATTTTAAAGGCACGGAAGTCCCGAAAATTATTATTGTCACCGAGTTACTCGAAGAGGACAGGATTCGCATTCGAATTGCCGATAATGGGATGGGAATTAAAGCCGATACATTAGATAAACTCTTCGATCCCTTTTTTACGACGAAAGAAGTGGGCAAAGGAACGGGGTTGGGACTTTCTATCAGCTATCAAATTGTCGTGGAACGACACGGCGGGACAATGTGTTGCAACTCCGAACCCGGTCAAGGGGCCGAATTTGTCGTTGAAATTCCCGTCCATCAAACAGACTATTTAGCAGATGGCTGACAAATCCCTATTTTTATTCTTCTGCAATAGGAAAATTCCCCCGCGATCGCCCTCTATTGACGATTGCAATCGGGGATGATTACTCTGGGATTGTCAAGTTTCTGAATTGGAGGAAACCTTATGCTTACAGTTGGCAGTCAAGGCGCGGAAGTTATTGCCCTACAAGAATTTATCAATCAGCAAAGTTATACTCCCGATGTCATTGGAGTCGATGGGATATTCGGACCCGGAACCCAAGCCGCCGTACAAAATTTTCAGGCTGCGACGGGATTGGTTGCCGATGGAATCGTCGGACCGAACACCTATGCCATGATGTCAAGTTGTGGTTTCGTCTACGAAGGTTGCTAGATCGATTGGCAATAAATTGACTCTGGTTCTTTAGCAAAACACGAAATAATGGCCCTCATCGATGATGCGATCGCCGCTTACGAAACGGCACTCATCGCTCTAGAAAGTGCTTCTCCCGACCCCGCTTTCGAGCAAATCGTCGCCGCGCTTATTGCTCGGGATGGCGTGGAGAAGAAGCGACAAATCGATCAAGCTCCTGTGGGAGCGACCTATGCTAAGTTAATTGGTTTGGACGAGCGCTTGAAAGCACAAGCCCCCCACATTACTGGCGATGACAAGCTCGAGGAATGGAAAGCGAGCGTGAATGCCACCCCTGCCCAGTGGTGGTGGAATCTCAGCGATCGCGAACCTTTATTAAATCAAGCGATCGCTCGTTACGAAACCGCCCTCGATGCCCTGAAAGCCTCCACCGAGGAAGATAAATCGGAGCAAGTATTAGAAGTCTTGCTGGCACGGGATGCCGTGGAGGAGGCTCGCAAAGGACAAAAGCAACTTCCCCAAACCAGCGTTGCCAAATTGGTGAAACTGGATCGGGAACTAAAAGAACTCTCCCCGGAAATTGCCTCCTACGACACAATCGCGGAATGGAAAGTCAGTCTCAACCGTCAGGCGCAATCTTGGTGGTGGGAGTTCAAAACCACCGCACCTTTACCCGATCGCGCCCTCGCTCGCTATAAACGCGCCCTCAAAGTTATCGAGGACGAGAGCCGTAACCCTACGGATGGGGAATTGTTGGAAGCCTTGCTGGCGCGGGATGAAGTGGAAGAAGCCATTTCCGCGAACTTCCAAAATCAACCCGTCCCAGAAAAATTTGCCAAGCAGTT
The DNA here is from genome assembly GCA_039194995.1 of Cyanobacteria bacterium P01_E01_bin.42. Classification (GTDB taxonomy): domain Bacteria; phylum Cyanobacteriota; class Cyanobacteriia; order Cyanobacteriales; family Spirulinaceae; genus CCY15215. Next base: position 30,481 of record JBCCVR010000031.1, read on the forward strand.
GATCGACTCGGATCGGCAGTTGAAGCGCCATCGTCTGAGTCTCAACGTTAACAACCAATTGGCGCAATGGAAGCGCAGTTTGAAACGAGAGAATTTTTGGTGGTGGAATCTCAAACCCGAACTCCTCGGCTCGGAAGAGGATCCGCCTTCTCCGCGAGATTGGGTCTTGACGGGGCTGGCGATCGGTGCATTGGGCATTGCGACCAGTTTTATTCTCAGTACGGCGCAAACCTTTTCTAAGGAAGTGGAAGGGGTGCAAACCGATGCGGTGCAAAACCTCGCCACCGTCCTGCAAGTCGTGGGTTTGGGAACGGCAGGGGCGGGCGCGCTCACCAAAAAAGGACAGGATACCATCGAAAAAATGGTAACGGTTCTGCGCCTGCCCTCCAATCTCCACGCTCCGGCAGCTTTGGGCATTGCGGGGGGATTAATGGCAGTCACGGGGATCGTGAATGCCAGTTTGCCGGCTTGGGGCGGATGGTATATTTCTCGTGCTAAGAACTTCGAGCAGTATAACGAATTGATTAAAGCGCGGGATAGTTATTTGCAAGCCAGCAAATTCGTGCGTTCCGTGGAGGATCAAGCGGAACTGACCGTCGGTTTAGGTAAAATTTACGAGCGCCTCGGCCGCTATGATAAAGCGGAACAAGAATACGAAAAAGCGCGGTTGCTCAACGATCCGGCGGCGATGAACGCCCTCGGTCGCATTCTCTTGATTCAAGAGTTGACCCGTCAGGGGCAATTGAGCTTTACCCGCAAAACCCTGATCGATTCAGAATCCCTACTGGCGAGATCGCAAGAAGCCTTGTTACCCGATGAAGAGAGCAGTATTGAGGAACTGATCGATCGCGATCCCAAAAAAGCCGCGATCGTTCTCGATGCGGGAATCAATCAAGTGATGTTGGAATGGTTAAAAGCCAAGTGGCCTCGCCAACGGGGAATTACCTCCACTTTCGCAGCCCCCGGCACCGCCCCCCAAACCACTTTGGGGACGACTCCTGCGGGTTCTGCCGATCCCATCCAATTTCTGCAAGACAATTCCGAGAATTTTTACAATGCCCTCGGCATCGCTCGGGCAGTAGTGAGTTATGCCAACGTCTTGCAAGAACAACACGGCGATCGCAACGATATCGGCGACATGATTTTCGACCTGCAAACCCGCGCCCTTTGCTTCCGCGATACTGCTGCTCTAGCTCTCTTTGCCCTCAATGCAACTGTCGAATTGTCGGAGGAAGAAGCCGGTCTCTATCGCTGTTTGGCCACGCGCGGGCGTTATGTCGTGTCCTCGGAGGATGCCTTCATTATCCAAACCGTGATGGAATCCTTGCCCGTTTCCGATGAAGCCCTCGGCAATGCTTATAACGCCTTGCAAGGACTCTAATCCCTCTACCCCTTAGCACTAACCGATAAACAATGGCTCTCATCGATGATGCGATCGCCGCTTACGAAACGGCTCTCATTGCCCTAGAAAATGCCGCACCTACCCCCTCTTTTGAGGAAATCGTTGCCGCCCTCATCGCCCGGGACGGCGTGGAGAAGAAACGGCAAATCGATCAAGCTCCTGCGGGGGCAACCTATGCCAAATTGATTGCCCTAGACGATCGCTTAAAAGCTCAATCTGAAGCAATTTTGCGGGAAGACAAGCTCGCAGAATGGAAAGCGAGTGTAAATCCTACCCCCGCCCAATGGTGGTGGGATCTCAACGATCTCGAACCTTTGCTGAATAAAGCGATCGCCCGTTACGAAACGGCCCTCAATGCCCTGAAAGCCTCCACCGAGGCCGACAAATCCGAGCAAGTTTTGGCGGTTTTACTGGCACGGGATGGGGTAGAAGAGTCCCGCAAAGGGCAAAAGCAGCCCCCTCGCGCCAGCATTGCCAAACTGGTCAAGCTGGATCGGCAACTGAAAGAACTCTCCCCGGAAATCGCCTCCTACGACACGATCGCGGAATGGAAAGTCAGTCTCAACCGCCAAGCGCAATCTTGGTGGTGGGAGTTCAAAACTACCGCACCTTTACCCGATCGCGCCCTCGATCGCTACCAACGCGCCCTTGGAGTTATTAAGGGTAACACCAACCCATCGGAAGAAGAGTTACTCGAGGCATTGCTGGCGCGGGATGAAGTGGAAGAAGCCATCACCGGAACTTTCCAAAATCAACCCGTCCCGGAAAAATTGGCCGGTCAGTTGATCGACCTCGATCGCCAACTGAAGCGCCATCGCATGAGTCTCAACGCTAACAACCAACTGACGCAGTGGAAGCGCAGTTTAAAACGGGAGAATTTCTGGTGGTGGAATCTCAAACCCGAACTCCTCGGCTCGGAAGAAGATCCCCCCTCCCCGCGAGATTGGGTCTTGACAGGGCTGGCGATCGGTGCATTGGGCATTGCAGCCAGTTTCATTCTCAGCACGGCACAAACCTTTTCTAAAAAAGTGGAAGGGGTGCAAACCGATACGGCGCAAAACCTCGCCACCGTCCTGCAAGTCGTGGGTTTGGGAACCGCAAGCGCGGGCGCTCTGACCAAAAAAGGCCAGGAAACCGTTGAAAAAATGGTGACGGTTCTGCGCTTGCCTTCAGAATTACACGCTCCGGCCGCTTTGGGCATTGCTGGGGGCTTAATGGTGGTCACGGGGATCGTGAATGCTAGTTTGCCCGGGTGGGGCAATGACTATATTAAGAACGGTCAGCGATTCACCCGGCGAGGAGAACTGATTAAAGCACGAGATAGTTTTTTGCAGGCCAGCAAATTCGTGCGCTCTGCGGAGGCACAAGCCGCCTTAACCGTGGGTTTGGGAGAGATTTACGAGCGCCTCGGTCGCTATGATAAGGCGATCGAAGAATACGAAAAGGCGCGTCTGCTAAACGATCCGACGGCCATGAGTTCCTTGAGTCGCCTGATTCTGATTCAGGAGTTAATCCGCCAAGGTCAGTTAAATATTCCCAAACGAGCGGTTGTCGAAGCCGAATCCCTCGCCGGGCGATCGCAGGAAGCCTTGGGGGACAATATTGAAAATCTCATTACTGACGATCCCGAAGCTGCTCTTGTTTTTACCGAAGCGAACATCAATCAAGGGCTGGTAGAGTGGTTTAAAGTGAATTGGCCTCGGCGAGTGAGCGTGCCGATTGTCCCTCCTGTCAGTACGTCGCCCCCGAGCGTTGAGGGGAATGCCTTTAATCCCAATACCATCGCCGTTCCACTTCCCCAAGGAGCTACTGATGTTAACCAATTTTGGCAAGAGAATTTCGGACCTTTAGCGCAAGCAAAAGGCAGGTTTGAAAATTCAGTTCGCTTTTTGCAAGTCCTGCGGGAGCAACACGGCGATCGCCAAGATATCGCGGACAAGCTGGCAGACGTGGAACAGAGGGCGATGTGTTTGCTGGATGCCGGCAATATTGTCACGGTTTCTTTGCAGATCGCGACGGGGAATGGCGCGCAAGTGAGTCTCCCGGAAGACCAAATCGGGCCCTATGATTGTGAAAAAGAAGGACGTAACATTATGTCTCTCGAAGATGCGTTGATTATTCAAACTGTCTACGATTCTCTACCGCTTCCGGGGGGAGAGGGTCAGATTTTGGGAGCGCTGATTACGATTACGGGGGATATCCCTTAATCAGTTATCAGTTATCAGTTATCAGTTATCAGTTATCAGGTGATGCTTAAGCTGGAATCTGCGTCTGGCTGTAAGAGGTACTGCCCCGAAGAGTTATCAGTTCGAGGATTTTCAAAAGAGTTGGGGTGCATCGATTTTTGCAATTTTTTTAGGAGACAAAACAATGGGATTTTTTGACAAAATTCAGGATTTGGGCGAAGCAGTCGCGGAGGTTTTTGAAGGGGATGAAATCCCCCCCGAACGTCGCGGCCTTAGTGGAGAATACGACCAGAGCGGTCTGGCCAAGCGGGTGGCGCTGATGTGCGATAACGATCCCCTCGTCTCTCCTCTCGATGATGTTTGGGTGGCGCAAACGGGAGGGACGGTCGTTTTTAAAGGTACGATTCCCGATGAGACCATGCGCCAGCATTTGATGAATTTGGCGTTTCAAACTGAAGGAACTGTTGATGTTCTCACCGATGAATTATTTGTCGGTTAGCGTATTTTTGCCTTAATGGAAGTCAAGAAAATACATCGGTAATTCTGTGGAACTGGCATCTTGCCAGTTTCCAGCCATTAAATACATTATTATTGCCGAATTTAATATTTAGCCTTCATGATTACGCTCTCCTGCATATAGCAAAACTCAATGAGTTATAAATATGTGGAACGAGTATCTTGCTTGTTTCTCTTTACCAAACACGGGCAAGATGCCCGTTCCACGGTGAGTTTCGAAATATCTCTAGGATTCTACCTTTAACAGCAATTCGAATGGACTTGCTGTAGGAGTTATACCCCCCAACCCGAAAAAACCACTATAATAAGCAAGCAACTGAGTTAATTCTGATTTGCAATCATTCGGGAAAATGCGAGGGCTATCGAAGAAGTCGCGATGTTTCTCGATGTTTTCGCTTGGACTCAGAACCGCGCGGAGATTGAGTTTTGGAGGTGTATTTTTATGGATGCAACAGAAAGAATTGAAGCTCGCCTCGTTGATGGGAATAATCTATTAATCGTGCTATCAGCGTTAGATGAAAGCGCGATCGCAGACTTTTTCGGATTCTCGCTCTCGGGAGATCGCCTTGCTTCCGGTTTGCCCGACCTCACCGGGAAAACTGTTTACCTGTGCGGTGACATATCCAAAGCCGATCGCTACAATTTTAATGCGGCCGAGCGGGTATTTGTTATCCGGGATCTTGCCCGGGGTTACAATGAGGACGAAAATAAGACTTGGACGCTTATCGACTCGGGTCAGATTCCCATCCTCGCCCACGGTGTTGGCGTATACTATCGGCGTTTTTTCGATCCAGGCTGGGATTATTTCAACCGGATTCGTGCAGAGCATGAGTTTCAGTTCCTCACGGAGTCCAACAAGCCCGGGACGGCCCGTCGGACGGGAATCTATCTTACGCCTGTCGAACAGGACCGTGAGGAGTTACATTTTCGCTTGCTTAGATGCTCTACGAATCTATCGGGCCCGACTGAGAATTTTCGTGCAACCGATCGGCACATTGTCGAGGCTTTGAACCAAGAGGCCGCCCGCATCTTTCAGAATCATGCGCCGCTCAATCACGTCTTAGCGCAGATTTACCACAATACCCTTGCAAACACCGCGCAAAAGCAGGCTAAGGCTAAGATATCGGCCCACGCAGACAAGACTAAGGATATGCCAATCAATGGCATTATGGCGTTTTGCACGTTCTACGACGGACTCGATAAGTTACAGCCCTTGAGTGCAGATCGCTTTGATTATGGCTATAAAGAGGTTAGCGGGTTGACTCGGTTACACTTTCGTCTCAAAAAGTCGGTTGCAGAACAGAGCGATCGCGCTCTCCCCTCTCAGTTTTCCTTGACTTTGTACCCTAATTCTGTGTTCTTCATGCCCTTGTCTGTAAATCGGCTGTATACCCACGAGATCCGGTCGTCGAAACTGGATGCGAAGTTCCTCCCGACCCGCTTGGGGTATGTGGTGCGCTGTTCCCGTACCGAGGCGGTGAGCAAGAATAACCGCACGTTCCTCAAGCTGGATGGCAAGTTGGTGGAACTCGTACCGCCTACGCCCGAAGGGATGCAAGATTTGCGTAAGGTATACGCTGAGGAGAACAAAACCCAATCTTTCATCGATTATGGCGATCGCTTTCTCTTCAGTATGAATGCAGGAGATTACAGTGCCCCCCGAGTCTAAAATAACGGACGAGATTGCCTCGTATGCCTTGGCGATCGCAGGCAATCTATTTGAGGAGTTGCGGGCATCGGTGAGGTTTGAGGATGTGGGAAAAGGCAGACAGGGAGCGGTGCTGCTGAAGCGCGACGAAACGGGTTGCATCCCGATCGTCCGTACCACCACCCAATACAGTACCCCCGCGCAACAGTTTCAGCCCGTCCACGATCGCCTAGCCCGGCAAATTCAACAAACCGCATCCCTTTCGGTGGGCTTTAATAACGCTCTCATCGAATGCTACGGGAATGCTTACACTAAAATGGGCGCTCATTCCGACCAAGCCCTAGATTTGGCGGATGAGTCGTTTATTGCGATTTTCTCCTGCTACCAATATCCCGAGAGTGCGAACCCACTGAGGAAACTGGTCATTGAATCAAAAGAGCCGAGGGGCGATCGCGCTAAAATCCCTCTCGCTCATAATAGTATTGTCGTCTTCTCCATTAAGACCAATCGACGATTCAAGCATAAAATCGTACTGGATAAATCCAGCCAGAACCGCGAGAATCAATGGTTGGGAATCACCTATCGAACCTCAAAAACTTTTGTACGATTTGCCGATGAATGCGTATATTTTGCGGACAATACCCGTCTGACCCTAGCCAACGACGAAGAAAAGCAGGAGTTTTACAATCTGCGCCGTCAGGAAAACAAGGAAACAGATTTTATCTACCCTCAAATTGCATACACTATCAGCGAGAGCGACATCATGCCACCGCAAGCATAGAAGGCGATCGCGCGGTGGTTTCCCAATTGCAAATTGGTATAGCATTACACTTTTTGGTTAGGGTATTTCTTCTCTCTGTGTCTCTCTGCGTCTGGTGTGGTTCAAATTCTTGTATTTATGCGCCAAATTTGGCTTCGACGGTTTGGTTAAACGATCGCACGATCGCGATAATATTATCCGTATCATTATCACTAAACAGCCCCTCAATACCTTGACTGTGAAAATCCGTGAAGGGGGGTTCGTAGAGTAAGCTCGGATTCATAACCCCCTCTTGAGTGAGCTTATCGATAATTTGTTCGACAAAGCGGATGCGATCGGCATCGAACTGTTGGGTTTCCAGATATTGAGCGAAGGCTTTTTTGGCCGCTTCTCGGTCTAATCCTACCAAGGAACGAATAAAACTGGGTAAATTATGGGCGCGATCGGGATACACTTCGATAAACTTTTCCCGACTTTCCAAGCCGTCGGTGGTGAACAGCATGGTTTCGAGAGCAGAGAGGTCGGTTGCGGTTAAGGGCAGATTTCTCTTTAATTTGGCGATCGCCATATGGTCTTGATTGGCTCGAATATAGGCCGCGACTTTCTTACGGTACTGATAAGGACTAAAACCCGTTTGTTGGATGGGAACGTCAATTTCGGAGAGGTCTCCCAGTTCGTCTTGAAAGTCGGTATAAACGATGGTTTCTGCTTGTCGGTCGATGAACTGCATTAAGTCCCGCAGGTTCTTGCGCAAAGATTCTACCATTGTTGGGGTGGCATCGCTCCACCACTCCTCTTCCTGTACGGTTTCAATCAAGGGCAGTTGTGCCTTAACCATAGGTATCGTTCGCTTTTCTTCGAGGTTGTGGAGCAAGTCCCGCACTTTATCGCGCAGGGGTTCAAAGTCGGATCGGTTTTGGAGAATGGCGAGTTGAATCTTGAGACAGAGGAGGTCGAAGCGCTTGATGAGGGGGTTTTCTGTGGGGAGTCCGTTGGGAAGTTGGGACAGGTCTTCCTCAATCACTTTAATATCTTGGGGGTTTAGTTCTACCCCAGTATCGAGCATATCCACGGAAATGGCGATCGCGGGGGGTTTATTCGGGTCGGAGAAGTCATCGAGGAGGCTTTGAGCATAGGGGTCGTGGCTGTCGATGGTTCGGGCGAATGCACCTTTATAATGGGGATAGTTGCGATTGAAGCGGTTTTCGATTTCAACGGCATGTTTGTGGTTGCGGGCGAAAATGATGGTTTTCCCGAGGCGATCGCCCCCATCGACGCTCGATCCCAGTTCCATCAGGATTTCTAGAGCTTGGTCGATGGTATTGCCGTTAAACAGCCAACGATTGAGGGCGGCGGCGTTGATTTCGTCGGGGATTTCTCCGGTTTCGGCATCGGTAAATCGCTCTTCATATTCCTCCTGTTCTGCGGGGGAAAGTTCGCTGTAGCGGATGCCCGATCGCAGGAATTTGAAGGGAACATCGATGCCTTTGGGGGGAACGAGATGACCGTCTTGGATGGCATCCTCGAGTTCGTAGGCAAAGGTGGGATTGCCCTGTTCGAGGTCGAAAATTTGATAAGTGTCGCGGTTGACTTCATCTCTGGGGGTGGCGGTGAGTCCCACGAGGAGAGAATCGAAGTAATCGAAGAGATAGCGGTATTTTTTGTAAACGCTGCGGTGCGCTTCGTCGATGATGACAAGATCGAAGTAGCCGGAGCCGATTTTTCTTCCTTCTCCTTCGAACTGGTTAATTTGGTTGAGGATGGTGGGATAGGTGGAGAGAACGACGTTTGCCCCTTGGATGTCTTTTTCTCGGGTTAGGTTGACGGTTGCGGCATGGGGGAGATGTTTGTTAAACGCCCGTTGCGCTTGGGTGACGAGGCTATTGCGATCGGCGAGAAAGAGGACTCGTTTGATGCGGTTGGCTCGCATGAGGATATCCGTTAGGGCGATCGCGGTGCGGGTTTTGCCCGTTCCCGTAGCCATCACCAGCAAAGCCTTGCGACCGCCTCGGGCGAAGGTTTCGGTGATGCGGCGAATGGCTTCGGTTTGATAGGTGCGATCGCTTCCGGCAATGTTGGGGTCGATCGCGACGAGGTGCAGGGGTTTAGCGTTTTGGCGCTGCCAGATGAGGTATTGGAGTTCTTCTTTTCTAAGGAAGCCTTGAATCTCTCGGGGGGGATAGCGGCGATCGTCCCAGAGATAGGTGCGATAGCCGTTGCTGTAGAAAATGAGGGGGCGTTGGTTAAATTGGGCTTCGAGACAGTCGGCGTAGAGTTTGGCTTGTTGTTTGCCTTTTTCTACGTTGGTGCGGCTGCGTTTGGCTTCGACGACGGCGAGGGGGAGGCCGTTGTCATCCCAGAGGACGTAATCGATGCGCCCTTTGCCGGAGGGGTTGACGGATTTGGGCATTCCGGTGACTTCGTACTCGATCGCGTCGGGATGGGTCAGATCCCAACCCATTTCTTTCAGCAGGACATCGATCAGGTATTTGCGGGTATTGGCTTCGTCGTAGTCGTGGAGGTCGGGGAGGGCTGCGTTTTGCTGTTTGAGGGCGGCGATTTCGGTTTTGAGGCGATCGAGTTCGCTTTGAGTCTGTTGTTGTCGGTCTTCGGCGATGCGTTTCATCTCCTCGGTTTGGGAGAGTCGGGCGGCAAGGTCTTGCAGTTGTTGGCGGGTGAGTTCTTCGGTACTTTTGTCCGTGGGTTGAGGGAGAAGTTTGGGGTTAAAGGGCAGTTTGCCGAGGGTTTTGCCGTTGGATCCGTAGTAGCGACAGAGCCAATAGAGGAAGTGAAAGAGTTCTTCAATCAGGTGTAAGGAGTCTTTGGGGCTGACGGCGACGGAACGATGAACGGCGATATTCCCCATTTTCTGGATAGTGCGGAGTTTGGGGAAGAGGCCGGGGGAGAGGTTATCTTGAAAGGTTTGTTCGTGGATGAGGGCGCTGAGGTTGTTATCGTAGGGGAGTTTCAGATAGCGATCGCTGTTATAGAGCCAGATAACGGCTTGTTCGAGGGTAAAGCGGCTATAGAAGCAACTAGCACGAGGGGCGCAATAGGCCAATTGTTCGGCATGGCTGGCATGGTCGAAGAGTTGGGGAAAGTCGGGTTTGAGGAAGTCGAAGTTTGAGGGCATTTTCAATTTATTGGCGTTTGCTGTTAATCCAGTCGTCTTTGAGGGCTATCATTTTTCTCGTATTGCGATCGCTTAAAGTCTCATGTCTCATCCTTATCATAGTAGCTTTCATCTCCCCTATAATCGGGAACTCGTACCGAGAGCTAAGGAACTTCGCCAAAATATGACTTTGGCTGAGAAAAAACTTTGGTATGGCTATCTGAGAAATTTTAAATATCGCGTTTTACGACAAAGACCGATTGACTATTTTATTGTTGATTTTTATTGTCCGGCTTTGAAGTTGGCGATCGAGGTGGATGGAGAGAGTCATTTTACGCCGGAGGGTATAGAGTACGACCGGGAAAGAACTGAGCGGTTAACACGATATGGTCTCAGGGTGATTCGCTTTACGAACCAAGATGTGATCCAAAATTTTGAGGGGGTTTGTGCTGCGATCGCGGGGGAGATCCCCCCTAGCCTCTCTTAGTAAGGGGGGGGATTGAGTTTATTGTTGGTATTTAAGGTTTGGGATTTTGGGAGATTCTTTTCTCTTTCCTTTTTTAAGAGGAGGCTGAGGTCTTTGGGGAGATCCTCCCTAGCCCCCCTTAATAAGGGGGGGATTGAGTTTATTGTTGGCTCTTAAGTTTGGAAAACCGAGGGTCTATTCTCTCTCTTGTTCAAGAAAAAGCCGAGGGTTTATTCTCCCCCCTTTTCTAAGGGGGGTTGGGGGGGATCTCAATTTTGAAGGGGAGACTGAGTTTATTGTGGGTTTCAAGGTTTAGGAATTTGGGAGAGTCTCTTCTTTTTCCTTTTTCAAGGGGGCATTGAATTCTTGGGGGAGATCCCCCCTAACCCCCCTTAATAAGGGGGGGACTGAGTTTATTGTTGGCTCTTAAGTTTGGAAAACCGAGGGTCTATTCTCTCTTTTATTCAGGAAAAAATCGAGGGTCTATTCTCCCCTGACTCAAGATAAAAGCGAGGGTCTATTCCCCTCTGACTCAAGAAAAAGCCGAGGGTCTATTCCCCTCTGACTCAAGATAAAATCGAGGGTCTATTCTCCCCTGACTCAAGGTAAAAGCGAGGATCTATTCTCCCCCCTTATTAAGGGGGGTTGGGGGGGATCTCAACTCAAAGATACAATTGTTCATTGTTTTATTCCTAATTCTTAATTCTCAAAGTTCTCCTCGAAAGGCTCTTTGTAGGAGGGAGTTAAAGAGATTTTCAGATTCTTGTGCTGCCTCTTCTAAAGATTCTTGTTGTTTCCAACATTTTTGTAAAATTTGATTATATTTTTTTTGTCTATCTAGAGGTGGTACTGTAACTTTCAGAGTACGCAATTTAGCTTTTGAAATATTAGGCATAGAACCTGCCGATCCACTTGCAAGACGACTAATCTCTTTCCTTAGAGAAGATTGGCTTAATGCTTGCCAAAGGTACACAGGATCGATCTGACCATTAACGTTCAATCGAAAAATCAAATCAGGTAATAAAAGTTTTGAGCGCGTTTTATACACAAAAGCAGATGCTCCCACTAACTCATAGGTATTTTTTCTTGAGAATAATAAATCACCTATTTTGATTTCTAAATCTAGTCTTGGCTTCGTATCTGGTAATAGAGCTTTATTTTGCATTTCATCAAAAATCCCCCAAGTAATAGCGCCTAACTTTAATATTCCCCATTCTTCCTTTTCAGCAGTTCGAGAATCACACTTAGGACTCCATCCTGACTCAATACTATTTACAATCTTACCAACTTCCAAAACATCCCACCCTTTCGGGTTAGTAACGGGATCGCCGAACATATCGAGGAAGAGCGATCGCGCTAACTCCTCAGTCAACCGAATCGCCTCTTGTCGTTTCCGTCGAATGCGATCGGCTTTATCCAATATCGCCGCGATCCGTTTCTGTTCTTCTAGTGGGGGGAGAGGGATTTTTAAATCTTTTAATTTTGTCGAGTTGACACCTGTTTGAGCCGTTCCAGTTGAACTAAGCGTAATTTGATTCCAGTAATTAGGAGTTTGGAAAAAACGTGATAAATATTCAGAATCAATTTTTGGAGAGGGTCGTACTCTAATTAAATATGATGCAAATACCGATCTGGATGGGCAATGACGAATTAAAAAACTTTTTCCAGTTGTTGCTCCTGTTCGTGCAAAAACAATATCACCTTGCTTCAGTGCATACTTTTTAAAATCTTTTTCCGTACATTCACAAGATGGGACATTATCCCAATTAACAGAATTATTTTGAATATCTGTAATGCGTAAAAATTTTGGATTTTCTTCAATATCCCGTGCTGAGGCTGTCAAACCATAATCAATCTTTTCTGAAATTTCATTTAGCTTAACAATTGGAAAAACACTCTTATACCTCATCCTAACATCCCCTCCAACGCATCCAAATCCACCCGAATCTCATCCTCATGTTCCTGCAAACATTGAAAAATATCATTTTTATTAATCATTATTTCACTCCTAAAAAATCATTTTAATAACCGAATAAAACCCGCCTGCTCAAAATGCTTATCCGTCGTAAACGCCTCCATAATGCCTTCTTGTTGCATGACAACAAAACTAATGCAATCCGTCAACCCCCAATCCTTATCTAATCTGGACTCATATAAACTTAATCCCATTCTAAATAAATCATCGCTTAAAGATACGACCTGAATAGATTTAATGAGATTTATGTTTCTTAAAAAATCAGTTGTACTCGCACGGACTACAGGAGAGCATAAAGCATCAGCAACCTCTAACAAAACAAAATTGCTGGTAACGAAAACATAATTTCGAGCAGTCAACTGTACGCGAAGTTGTACCGATCGCACGTGCCAAGTATCATTAACATTGAGTAAGGCGATCCACGCAGCCGTATCGACAAAAACTTTATTCATTATTACCGATCTTTGGAGTACCGTGAATGTAATGATGGTGTTGTTCTGCTAGATCGGTAATCCCCGTTTCAATCTGACATCTTTCTAGCAGTGCCCCAAACTCATCCCAATCATCTTTTACTCTTTGGCTGCGACGTTTTGCCAACTCATAAAGCTCTTGCAAATCGTCCTCAGACAAAAATTCGAGTTCGGCTTGAAGCAATTCTTTAACACTCATTTTGGTTCATCCTTGTTTAGTTGACTATAACATACCCTCCAACGATCGTTACTCGAAACACAGGCAGGATGCCTGTTCCACAAAAAAACCGATCGCTAATTCAAAGCATTTTCTCTAACTCATTCAAATCTGCCCGAATTTCATCCTCGATCGCCTTCAACTTCCCCAAAATCACCTCGGGCGGATCGTATTCCACCTCCTCATATTCAATCTCCTTGTAGCGATTAATCGAGAGATCGTAACCATTTCCCGCAATCTCTTCCTTGGGAACAAAAAACGCCTTTGCCTTGCGATCCGCGTCTTTCTTTGGGTCTCTTTCCTGCCACCGTTGCAAAATATCCGGGATATCATTTTCCTCCACGGGTTGCCGCTTGTCATCCAACGATAGCCCATCCGCCTGCATATCGTAGAACCAAACCGAATCCGTTCCCCCCGCCCCCGTCTTCGTGAATAGGAGAATCGCCGTAGACACCCCCGCATAGGGCTTAAACACCCCCGAAGGCATCGAAATCACCCCATCTAACTTATGATCCTCCACCAAAATCTGCCGTAACGTCTTGTGTGCCTTCGACGACCCAAACAGCACCCCATCCGGCACGATCGCCCCACACCGTCCCCCCTTCTTCAACAACCGCAAAAACAGCGCCCCAAACAATAACTCTGTCTTCTTCGTATTGATGACTTTCTTCAGATTCGTGGCAATATTCTCCTTATCCAAGGATCCCTTAAACGGTGGATTCGCCAAAACCAATGTAAACACCTCCTCCACCTCCGCCCGATCCTCCGACAGAGAATCCCGCGCCTCGATCTTCGGATCCTCAATCCCGTGTAACATCATGTTCATGCTACCGATCCGTAACATCGTCGGGTCAAAATCAAAGCCGTGGAACATCCCCGAATTAAAATGCTCTCGATTTCCAGGCGCATTTAAGACCAGATTCCCCGCATCGTCTTCCTTATTCCGCAGATATTCCGACACCGCCACCAAAAAGCCCCCCGTCCCGCAAGCCGGATCGCAAACAATTTCTCGCGCATTGGGTGCCATCAACTCCACCATCATTTTAATGACGTGTCGGGGGGTGCGAAACTGCCCATTCGTCCCCGCCGTCGTCAGCTTCGAGAGCATATATTCATAAAGATCCCCTTTCGTATCCCGATCCTCCATGGGAATCTCATCGATCTGCTGCACAACATTGGACAATAGAGACGCATTGGCAATCAAAAACGTCGCATCCTTCATGTGGACGGCATACGCGCCTCCTTCCTTCCCCATCCCTTTGATAAACGGAAACGCCTCATCCCGCACGATCGCCAGCATATCCGCCGCATTCTGGTTCTTAAACTTCGACCACCGACAATTTTGCTGTTCCGGGGAAAAAATTGGGTTTTTAACCGCGCCTCCCAATCGTTTCGCCTTGCGTTCCTTCAGCAGTTCCAGATCGTCCAGCCGCTTGATAAACAGCAAATAGGAAATCTGTTCGATGACCGAAAGCGGATTGCTAATGCCATTACTCCAGAACGTCGTCCAGAGTTTATCAACTTTCGATCTGAGTTCCCCAGTAATCATCCAATGCGCGTCCTTAAATTGCTATATTATACGATCCCCCCCAGCCCCCCTTATTAAGGCTACCCATTAGGCAAAAGTCGCTAAAAGGTAGACACAGAGAGGGAAAGGGGGTATGATAGCTAGGATAAAACTTAGGAAACCGAAATGAGAGATTGGACAGCCTAAGAAGTAAACGTAAAATGCTTCAAAGACATCA
>JBCCVR010000032.1:0-44040 GCA_039194995.1 Cyanobacteria bacterium P01_E01_bin.42
GTCAGGCTTTCGCCCATTGCGGAAAATTCCCCACTGCTGCCTCCCGTAGGAGTCTGGGCCGTGTCTCAGTCCCAGTGTGGCTGCTCATCCTCTCAGACCAGCTACCGATCGCTGCCTTGGTAGGCTTTTACCCCACCAACTAACTAATCGGACGCGAGCTCCTCTCTAGGCAATAAATCTTTGACCGTTAGGCTCATCCGGGATTAGCAGTCGTTTCCAACTGTTGTCCCCGACCTAGAGGCAGATTCTCACGCGTTACTCACCCGTCCGCCACTATCTCCGAAGAGACCGTTCGACTTGCATGTGTTAAGCATACCGCCAGCGTTCATCCTGAGCCAGGATCAAACTCTCCGTTTTGTCTTCTGTTCATCTCTAGATGAGATTTCCCAAAAGCATCAACTTTTTTTCCTTAACTCTTTTCTTTTTTGACGAGGAAGTGTATTATTGCTTTCAAACTTATTCTTTTTTCTTGGTTCGGTTTGCTGGTTTTGAGTAGTCGCTCTAGCCTGTCGCTCCGAGCTGCTCTCTCAACCGCGCATTTATCAAGATATCTACTTTTCCATGAACTGTCAACCCCTTTTTCAGATTTTTTTGGGGAAAACTTCCGGATTTTCTTGAAACCCTCGCTATACAAGGGTTTTAGATTTCAAAATTTTCCTTGAAAAAGGAACGAGATTGCCCCAATCCCTAAAAAGCACCAAGTTAACCAATCTCCCCACAATACATATAAGGTCTTGGTGGTGCGGCGATAAATTGTTTCGGAATGAAGTTCATAGGTATCGATCGCGGATAGCCACAATGTTTGCCCGTGGGGATCGACAATTCCCGAGTAGCCTGTATTTGTTGCCCGAACTGCCCAGCGATCGCTCTCAATAGCCCGCATCACATCCAAAGCATGGTGCTGTGCTGGCATAACATTGCTGTAGTGGGCATTATTAGATGCGGTTAGGATAAATTCTCCTCCTCGTGCTGCTTGTCGCTGGAAGTGATAGGGAAAAGCGGATTCATAGCAAATTCCGACGATCGCTCGCCCAAAAGGTGTTTTCAAAACCTGTGTTGGTTGTCCCGGAACTAAAGTGGCATCTAAGGGAGACAGGCGATCGATAAATCTACCTAATATTTGTTGGAAGGGGATATATTCTCCCAAGGGCACTAGCTTGACTTTATCGTAATAACTGACTGTGCGCCCTTGTCCAGTGACTGTAAATAAACTATTTGTAATTTTATTCTCTTCTTGTTTGAATCCCCCTATCCATGCCAAAACACCTTTCTCTACAATGGCACGGTACAGCGAGCTTTGAAATTGCCCTCGATCTTGCCAAATAAATGGTAAGGCTGTTTCTGGGGTCAGAACGGCATCAACGCCGAGATCGCTCAATTCCCGATATCCTGAAGTGTAGCCTTCGATCGCTTTGTACCATCCTTCGCGATCGAGTTTAATTTCATTGGGAATATTTCCTTGAACGATACCCACTTTCAAAGGATTTTCATGAATCAGGGGGCGCAAATATAAGATCGAGCCGATCCCGTGCAAACCAATGAGTGCGGCGATCGCAATTCCTCCTAGTTGCCAGCTTCTCCATTTCTTCGCTTTTAATATTAAGGCTTCTGCTAATAACCCATTAACTGCCACAATTGCTGCTGTGACTGCTGTTGTACCTGATATTTGGCCTAAATGGAGAATGATTAAGTTGTGGGGACTTTGAGTATAGGCAAGGGGAGACCACCACAAGGGGGTATAGCTCCAAAGTGTTTCTAACACGCACCAAATTGACGTTCCAATTAGAACGCGGAACAAACTATTTCTTAATCCTGCCCTGCCATCTTGACTTCTAGGTAACAGAAGCGACCAAGCTACAACTAGCCCAATTCCCCAGAAAGTAATAAAGAGCCAACAAAATAATGCGATCGCAATACTGCCAAGCCAAGGAATTCCCAACCACATCATTGGGTGAATCCCTGTAATCCAAAAAAGAGCTAAGCCATAATAGCCAAATCCCCAAGCGATCGCGTAAATAAGTGCTATTTTTCGCGAGGAACGAACGACAACAATCCACAGAGGAATAAGTGCAATCCATGCTAGAGGAAATGCTTCGACAGGAGCAGGAGTTAATCCCATTAGAATGCCCCCAAATAATGCAAAGATTAGTTGAGGGTAAGAGAGCAACGATAAAAATTGTAAAAAAGAAGGCATCGGGAGCGATCGCATTGAAGCACTTTCACCAATAAACTTACAGATCGGAAAGATCGGATTCTTATGTTTCTCCGATTACTCCTTTACCAAAGAATTTAGGTGGTTCTTTGAGAGTGTAAACTTCGGTATAGGTCGCGATCGCATCGCGGACGTATTTTGGTGTTTGCATTAATCCCAAATAGGTCATCCCGTCAATGAGTTTAAAGCCTCCTGTGGTTTTTTCTGCTAATAGGCGATCGATAACTTCAGGATCGGGACGGGTATCGATCGGGCGATCGGAGGCTAATGCAAATCCCCAAGGAACGGCGTAAGTAGGAACGGGAGAGTTATAGGAAAGGACATTAGAGAAAACGGTCTTTAAAGTATTGACCAAACGAGCGTGTAATTTTATTTCTCCAATGGCTACAGGACCTGCTTGAACGATAAAAAAGCCATCTGCTGCCAGAATACCTTTAATCTGTTGAAAATACTCTTGAGTGAATAGTTGAAAAGATGGCCCTTCTTCAATGGGATCGGAGAGATCGGAAATGACAATATCCCATTTTTCTGGAGTTTCATCGATATATTTCAACGCATCACCGATGACTAATTCTAGGCGAGGATCGTCGAAAGAACCTTGGTGCATTTCTGGAAGATGTTCCTTACAGGCTTCAACAACTTCCCCATCAATATCCACCATAACCACTCGTTCGATGGTATTCCAACGGAAAATTTCGCGAATTGTTGCCCCTTCTCCTCCTCCAAGAACCAAGGCAGTCTTGGGAGATTGATGAGACAGTAAAGCCGGATGGACGAGAGGTTCGTGATAGAGGAATTCATCCCCACTACAAGACTGCCATTTTCCGTCAAGAATGAGTCCTTTACCATAGACTCCAGTTTCGATGATATACATTTCCTGAAACGCTGTCTTTTGGTAGGCAATCAGTTGTCGGATTCCGTGTTCGTATACATCCCAAGGCGTGATGTATTCTTTAATCCAAGCGTCAGCCTTAACTTCACTCCCTGACATTTTATATTCCTCATTATTGACAAGTTTGAGATAGAAAGAGTTATCGCCAACGCAGTTGCCAATAGCTCTTTGGTGGTTGGTTTAATTCTTCCTCGGTGAGCCAATCTGTTTCTTTATACGTACCAAAAACGCGATCCCACCAATCAACCCCCAACCCAAAATTATGATGCCATTGATTATACTTGTGGTGAACGTAATGAACTGGCATTTTCATCCAAAAACATTTCGTTGGATTTTCATGTTGTAATTGATGGGCATAAGCAGAAAACGCAGCATAGACCATAGCACCTAAAAACCAACCCAGCCCTACTGGAATAGAGATTAAAAAGGGTAAACACATTGCTATTAATGCCCCTTTGACATAATCTCGAAATTCCCATAATACGCCCTGTCCTTCATTCCGCTTGTGGTGATCCCGGTGACGCTTGCCAATAGGTCGAGAGTGGTGCATTAATCGATGCAGCCAGTATTCTACAAAGCTGCTGAAAACAAAAGCGATCGCAAAACAGCCGCCTCCAATTGCCATACTTTGTAATCCTGTCATGCGTTAATTCTCTCCTTGTTCTCAATTGAGTTCATGATAATACAACTCTAAAAATTGTAAACTGTTTTGAGTCTTGTGCGATCGCAATGATGGACGATTAATTTAACGTCGCAGACATTTTCAATCGCTGCAACATTTGTTGTAGGAGTACGGCTTTCGTTAATCCCGAGTCGGAAACCGTGTCAAGAAAGACTTTACGATTGATGATGAGAATTCTAGCCGGGATGTTGGAAATAACCCGCACGTTGGCTTGCGATCGCTGTCCCATCAGCATAGCAATTTCGCCGAAATAATCACCTCGTTCGAGTCGGTTTAGAACGACTTTGCGAGCGTTCTGGGATTCTTGAAAAACCTCGACGCTGCCTTGAATGAGAATGTAGAATTCAGGCGATCGATCGCCTTCGTGGAGAACAAATTCTCCCGGTTTATAAGTGCGCACTTTAAAGTTATCAGCCAATTGGTTTAATTCCCGTTCGGTTAATTCTGATAACCCGAGGGCTGCTTCTTCACTATAGCCTCGTTTCAAGCGACCGTCTTCTAGCTGAATGATGCGATCGGCAACATGGAAAATGCGCTGATCGTGGGTGACAATTAAAACCGCACTTCCTTGTTCTCTAGCGAGACTTTGAATGAGTTCGATCGCTTCTAAACCCGTTCGACTATCTAGTGCTGCGGTTGGTTCGTCAGCAAGGACTAAGGGAGGGGAATGAACTAAAGCACGGGCGATCGCGACGCGCTGTTTTTGTCCTCCCGATAACTGGCGTGGATAAACGTTAAATTTATCCTCTAAACCGACCTTAGCCAGAATTTCTCGACTCATTTTTTTGGATTTATGGGGCGAAAAATCGTCTTGCAATTCTAGAGAAATCTGTACGTTTTGCCCGACTGTCATAAAGTCTAACAAGTTAAAATGTTGAAATACATAGCCAACATAACGGCGCAGTCTGAATAGCTGCATTTCTTGAATACCAAATAACTCGCGATTGAAAATTTTCAGGCTTCCTTCTTGTACGGATCGCAAACACCCAATTAAAGAGAGTAATGTTGTTTTACCAGAGCCGGATTCTCCGGTTAAAAGCAATGTTTCTCCAGATTGAATGGCAAGATTGACATCAAATAAAACTTGCTTTCTTTGACCGCCTTCTTTGTAATAATGATTGAGGCGATCGATCTCGACGATGTTAGTTTTAAAAGCGTTAGTAGTCAGCATGGATTTTAACTGAAAATTTCAACTGGATCGACCTCTTTCAATTTTTGGACGGCAAAACTAGCGGAAATCAGGCAAATAATACAGGTCAGCAATAAAACACTAAGTGCCGTGTTGAGTTGCATGATTACAGGCATTCCGGTTGATTTAGCGATAAAATCATAAACTAGCACTGAAAGAATTAAACCGGGGATATATCCTAGAAATGCAAGTAAAAAGGCTTCTTCTAGAACAATAGTGACGAGAGACTGATGGCTATAGCCAATTGCTTTTAAAGTAGCATATTCGGGTAGATGTTTGGAAACTTTCTGATAGAGGATTTGATACAAAATTACAATTCCGACCGCGATCGAGCCAATCAGAGCAAAACGAAATATAATTCCCATCGCCGTGCCGTGTTCGTAATAGTTTTTCACGTAAACCAGAAAATCAGATTTGGAATAAATCTTGATATCTGGGGGTAAATAATTTCTGAGCTTTTTAATTGTCGCATCAATATCAACGCCTTCGTTGAGTTTGATAATTCCTAAATCGATATTATTTTTATTGCGATGAAAAATTTGAGAAAAGGTTGATTGACTCATAATCAGGCTCGCATCAATTGTTGTATTCGCACCGAGTTCAAATAATCCAGTAACTTGAATTCTCTGAAACGCTCCCGAGCCTGGTACGGAAATCTCTGAAACTGCTGTGCCTGTCTTTTGAAATTCTTGGGTAATGTAAGCAAGATTCGGTTGCGCTTTGCGATCGAAGAGAACCATTTTTTCGGCTTTGAGTTTATCGAGATTTTCTGAAATTCCGGGTAACGCGATCGCATTAGAGTCAAGGGGAATTCCCAACACCATAATGCCTCGATGAAATACAGTTTTATCTTGAGGATTGCGCCAAAACACCATTCCTCGATAAACAGGCGTAACGGATTCAATTTCAGGAAATCTTCGAGTTTGATAGAGATGGCGGGAAGAAAAAGTAAACGTAGTCAGGAATTCTCGTGACCATGTATTCAGTAAAAATATTTCTCCTTGAAAACTTTGGGGAAGCTGAACAAAACTATCTAAAAAAGCAGAATAAAAACCGATTTGCATAAAAAGTAAAACAACGCTGAAGGCAATACCTAGAATCGCCGCTAAAGTTTGATTTTTTTGATGTTGGAGTTGCAGCCAAGCAATAGGTATTTTCTGAAAATTAATTGTTAATTGTCTGAACATTTTTTCCAAGATTATGTTAGCCTGTGATATTAATTTTAATTTCGACTTGTGAGTTAATGAAACGAGAAACCTGTTGACTATCTTCTGGACTGAGACGCACTTTCACCTCAATCACTCTGACATCAATATCTAAAGTCGGGTCGTTATTGATCACATTTCTTTGTCCAATTTGTGAGCCGATCGCTTCTACCGTTCCTTGCAATTCTCGCGGAAAAATATTGCTGGAAATAATTGCGGTTTGACCCGTGCGAACTTTACCGATGTCGGTTTCATAAACTTCTGCGATCGCATACATCTGCTCGGTTTGAGCCAGTTCGACAATACCACCATTACGAATACTTTCTCCAGCAAAAGTATTGATCCTCAACACTTGACCATCAACAGGGGAACGGATGTAAGCGAGGGCGAGATCGGCTTCTGCACGGGAAACAGATGCGATCGCCCGTTCGAGTTCCGTGCGGGCAATGCGAATGTCAGAGGGACGGACTTCTCGCAATTGATCGAGGATGGCTTTTGCCTCTAAAATTTGTTCTGGAAAGGCTGCGTTAGTTTTATAAAGAACGGCTTTGGCTGTATCGAGTTGTTCTTCAAAGGCTTCTAGCTGCAAGCGACTTTGATTTAAGTAGTCGCGGGAAATTGCGCCATCTTCTGCCAGGGGGACTAATATATCGAATTCGTTTCTGACTCGATTTACTTCCGCTTCTAAGCGATCGATCTGCGCTTTTTGAATGGCAACTTCACCGCGAAATTGTGCTTCTAAGTTGGCAATTCTGGCTTCTTGAGCGGCAATTTGACCTCGTTTTGCATCGCCTCTTTGCACGCGCTCCAATCTTGCTCGAACTAATCTAGCATCAATTTGTGCCTGTTCGAGTGCGGCTTGGAGTTGCGTAATATTTTCAAGAATAGCAATGGTTTGTCCGCGCGAAATCTTCTCTCCTTCCTCAACTAAAAGTCGAGTCACCCGAGCATTTGGAAATGCTGAAGGACCCGATATTGCAATAATTTTATCTTTGGGTTGAATTCGTCCCAATGCAGAAATGACTTCTTCTTGTTCGACTATTGAGACTGAATTAGCTGCACCTTGTTTGGTAGGTTGAGGAGATCCCGATCGCAACAATAAAAAAATTGGCACACCCGCGATAGCAAACAAGCAAATCGCGAGTAAAGGAGTTGTCAATCGGGATTTTAACTTCATAAGGAGATGCAAAAGTTCGTAATTAATTATCCTACCGATGACTGAATGGAATCCTGCAAAGTTTCTGTTAGGGAACGGGGTTGCCAGCCCAGTTTTTCTCGTGCTTTGCTGCCATCAATACGAACGCAGCGATCGTAAAGATAGTGAACTCGTTCTTTGCCAATGGGAGGATTCCAAGAGAATAATCTGCCAACGAGATCGAGAATATTGCCGATTATTCTAACTAAAAACTCCGGTAAGTCTGTTGGCGAGGGAATCTCCATTTTTTGACCCAGTAGGGCAAACATCTCTCGGGTTTTCAGTTCTCCCGTAGAAATAATATAATGTTCCCCCAGTTGGCTTTTTTCGGCTGCTAAAATCATCGCTTCTGCCAGATCGTCTACATGAACGATTCCCGTCAGGCGATCGCCCCCGACCCAAAATTTCAACTTTCCCTGACAAAAAAGGTTTAGAATCGGGCCAAAGTGGGGATCGTCTGGGCCGAGAATCCCCGCAGGCATGAGGCTAATAATAGGTAAACCTTGTTGGTGAAATTCATTCACTAATTGTTGTGCTTGGTATTTCGTGCGATCGTAAGCAGAGGAAAAATTCTTTTGCTGTCGCTCAAATGTTTCGTTAACAATCTTGCCTCCTGTATCGCCATACACGCCAATCGTGCTGCAATAAATCATTTTGGCTATTTTAGATGCTTTGGCTACTTCTAAAATAGCACGAGTCCCCTCTACATTAACTCGCTCCATTTTCGCCTCATCCACTAGCCCCAATTCTACATAAGCGGCAAGGTGAAAGACTAGATCGACATCTTTAAGCGCTTTCTCAAGAACATCGCGATCGCAAATGTCTCCATAAACCAATTCAATCTCGCAATTTTGCAAGCGCGATAGATCGCTGGATTTACGAACTAAACCCTTAACTTCGTAACCGCGATCGCGCAATCGTTTTGCTAAATGAGATCCGGTAAATCCATTGACTCCAGTAATAAATGCTTTCATAATACCTTTTCGTAAACTCGATAAGTTTTGTATATTTTTGCGCCAGTCGCTTCGATAATTTTTCGCGAAGGGGAATTATCTTCCCATACCCACGAGAGTTCCGACCAAGTATACGGTCTTTTCTTGCCGACTCCCCCTTTCATGCCCAAGTAAATCAAGGCTAAAGATACCATTTTACGACGATATTCGGGTAAGGAACCAATGGCGATCGTTCGGGTTGTCGTAATCTTGCGACGATACCAGAGAAACTTGAGAATTCCCACAAGATTTAACTTACCATTGACGTGCTTCAAGGCAATATTATAATCGGGCAGACACATGAACAAACCGACCATTTTCCCTTTATCTTCAGCAATGATAAAAATATCTGGATCTGCCAGTTGTTGTAAATCCTTTGCTTCTGCTATAAATTCTTCTTCGGTGCGGGCAGAAGAACTCCAATTATTGGTAAAGGCAGTGGTAAAAAGTTGATAAAGATCGCGAACATCTTGCTCGAATTCTTTCCCTTTCGTCCGCAAATTTCGGAATGATATTCCGGATTTCAAGGCAATCTTATAACCTTTCTCATATTTATAATCTAGAGGTTTGTCGAGGGGTAATGCGTAGGCATAAGCATCTTTTGCCTTTTGACACCCCAATTTCTCGATAAATTCGGGATAATAGCGCGGGTTATAAGGCATCATCATGACTGGTGGCGACTCGAAACCTTCCACTAAAAATAAGCAATTATTATGGGTTGATAAGTCGATTGGCCCCCTCACCACTGTCATTCCGCGATCGCGCAGCCACTGAGAAGCCGTCTCGAAAAGCGATCGCGCCACCTCCAAATCCTCAACGCATTCAAAATAGCCAAATAAACCCACTTTCTCCGTCTCGCGTTCGAGCAAGCGCCGATTGATTGCTGCTACAATGCGTCCTAATGGCTCTCCCGACCCGTTAGAGAGGGCGATAAAATCCTGAAATTCTCCGTACTGAGAAAAAGAATTATTTTCGCTTAGCTGTTTGGCGATGCTCTCTTGAAGTGGAGGCACCCAATGAGAATCATTGCGATAAACAATATCGGGAACATCGAGGAAAATCTTTCGGTCTATAAGTGTTTTAACTGGTTTAATCTGAAATGTATTAGGGGTCATTTGTTTTGTCGATTACCAATTTTCGATCGGTGGAAAATTTTACACATATTAATTTACTATGTTAATGCTCCTGTTAAAATGTCTAAACTTCAAAATCGGAATATTTTCTTTATGAAAAAGTTACGAGTTCTAATTATTTATCCCCTCTTTCCCAAATCTTTTTGGTCTTTTGACAAGGCTGTAGAACTGATCGGTCGCAAAGTCTCCCTTCCTCCCCTTGGGTTAATTACAGTCGCGGCTATTTTACCGCAAACGTGGGAATTTCGTCTCGTCGATCGCAACGTGCGGGCGGAAACCGAAGCAGATTGGGAATGGGCAGATTTGGTCTTACTTTCGGGAATGATCGTGCAAAGTGATGATATGTTGCACCTCATTCGCGAAGCCAAACAACGCGGAAAACTTGTTGCTGCGGGGGGACCCTACGTGACTTCGACTCCCGAATATGCCCAAGAAGCGGGAATTGATTTCTTGATTTTGGATGAGGGAGAAGTTACCCTGCCCTTGTTTGTGGAAGCCTTAGAGAGAGGAGAGACTTCGGGGGTCTTCCGTGCTAACGGCGAGAAACCCGATGTCACCAAAACTCCCATCCCCCGCTACGATTTATTGGATTTGACGGCTTATACGGATATGTCGGTACAGTTTTCCCGAGGCTGTCCTTTCCAATGCGAATTTTGCGATATTATCGTCCTCTACGGGCGTAAGCCGCGCACCAAAACTCCCGCACAATTAATCGCAGAGTTGCAAACCCTCTACGATCTGGGGTGGCGGCGTTTAGTTTTTGTCGTCGATGATAATTTTATCGGCAATAAACGCAATGTAAAATTATTGCTGAAAGAATTAGCGCCGTGGATGAAAGAAAAAGGCTATCCTTTTAGTCTAATTACTGAAGCCTCGGTGGATTTGGCGCAAGATGACGAGCTTTTAGAATTGATGATGGCGGCGAATTTCAGTGCCGTATTTTTGGGCATTGAAACGCCGGATACCGATAGTTTGGCTCTCACGAAGAAGTTTCAAAACACGCGCAATTCCCTTGTCGAAGCCGTTCTCAAACTCAATCGCACGGGCTTGCGAGTCATGGCCGGATTTATTATTGGTTTTGATGGGGAAAAACCGGGGGCTGGCGATCGCATTATTAATTTTGTGGAAGCGACGGCAATTCCTTTTGCCATGTTTAGTATGTTACAGGCACTCCCTAATACGGCACTGTGGGATCGGTTGAAAAAAGAAGGTCGCTTGCTAGAAGAATCCAAGGAAGTTGCAGGCAATCAAACCAATTTAATGAATTTTATTCCCACTCGTCCTATTGAAGATCTCGCCCGGGAATACGTTCGTTGTTTTTGGGAACTCTATGAACCCAGTCGCTATTTAGGACGGGTCTATCGCCATCACATTAACATGAAACCCAAACCCCACAAACCCAAGTTTAAAATGCCAGAACTGATTGAAGTTCGCGCTTTGGCAATCATTATTTGGCGACAGGGAATCAAGCGAGATACGCGAGTCCAGTTTTGGCAGCAACTCTTCTCAATTCGGAAGAATAATCCCCGCGTATTCATGTCCTATATTGCCAATTGTGCTAATCTCGAACATTTCATCGAATATCGTCAAATCGTTCGGAATGAAATTGAAGCACAATTAGCTGAATTCCAGACCGCACAAGACCAGGTGGAGCGAGAAACAGTTGCCGAACCCGTTCAACTAGCATCTTAGACAATAAGAATAAAATCAATGAGGGGATAGAAAACAATTGAGTTTCTATCCCCTCAATACTTTCCGAAGTCTGCAATTTTACATCTCGCGAATGATTGGCGTTCCGTCTTTAATTTCTCCAATCAGAACCACATCAACACAATTGACAAACAAGCCATTTTCCAAAACGCCGGGGATATTATTGATTTTTTGTTCTAAACTAACAGGATCTTCAAGGGATGCAAATTTCACATCCACGACTAAATTCCCTTGATCCGTCACCACCGGACCTGCTTTTTTAACGCCCATGCGTAACTGAGTTTGACCGCCCAATCCTTCTAATGCACGCATTACTGGGGAGATCGCCATGGGAATGACTTCCACGGGTAGCAAGAAACTCGAACCCAAGCGATCGACGAGTTTGCCTCCATCCACCACAACAATAAATTTTTCTGCCAAATAATCTACCACTTTTTCTCGCGTATGTGCAGCTCCGCCCCCTTTGATGAGATTTTTCTGGGGGTCCACTTCATCTGCCCCATCAATGGCAACGTCGATGCGATCGCACGCATCTAAAGTTGTAAGCGGTATTCCGTACTCTTTAGCCAAAACTTCAGCTTGAAAAGAGGTGGGAATGCCAACAATATCTTTTAGTTCTCCAGACTTGAGACGATCGCCGATAAATTGAATGGCATAAGCGGTGGTCGAACCCGTTCCCAGTCCGACAATCTGACCCGAAGTGACGAGAGAGGCGGCCGCTTTGCCGACTTCTTGTTTCATTAATTTAACGGGCTCGGTCGTCATGATGCTTACTCCTTAAATGTAAAATTTTTTCGCGCAAAAATTATCATCGCATTGAATGGATGCGACGATCTAATTTTGCTTCTAAGACTTTGCTTCTAAGACTTTGCTTCTAAACTGTGCCTCTGGCTTTGCTATGGAAACAAGCTGCTAGAAATTACCGACCGATGGCGATCGCGAATTGATGCGTTATGAGGGATTTTAACTAGAGTAGAACCTTCCCCTTGACAAGCACGCGGATTGTTTTTCAAACAAATATATCTGCAATACAAATATATTAGGAATTTGTGGTTTGAGCCGCTAGCATTTCTTTGAGCTTAGACAACTCTGCCGCCCAACGGGGATCGGGTTGAATGGAGTCATTACCACTGCTGTGAGAGCCGCCGCGTTTGGATTTTCCACCAGAGCTACGCTTGCCAGAAGGGGTTGGCGTTTTTGCTTCTTTCGGCCCGCCTTCGTTACCTTCTTTTTCTTTCTCTGGCTTTTTAGCTCGCGGTAGCGCTTTCTCAATTTTGAGTGGGCTTTCCATAAAAGTCTGACCGTTGTGCTTTTCAATCAAAGCGTCGGCAGCTTCATCATTGGAAACCGTGACAAATGCAAATCCGCGACATTTTCCCGTTTTGCGATCTTTGATCACTTTGGTCGAGATCGTTCCGTCAACATCTGAAAATATATCGTGCAAGGCCTGACGGTCTATGGGTTCTTTGGGCAAATTCCCAACATAAAGGCGAATAGACATAAAAAATCTCTCCAAATTTGAGGAAATTCAAAATTAAGTGGGGGGTGTTAGCGATTTTATTTCACGCAAACCAATTCTGTATTGTATACAACCTGAAGACAAGACCGCACAAAACGCCAAAACTCGATCGACATCAGTTGCTTCTTTCATCTTGGTTCTCTTATCTCTTGGTGTTAGGACAAACCTGTAATTTCACCCCAATCTTCATTATTACAGAACATCTACCTAATGCGTCAATTAATTACCAAATCTAGTCCTCAATCGTTAATTATGCGCGCCCTCGGGAAAAATCGCAAATGTTAATTCTTCTTTTTGCTCTCCTTCTGACTTTTTGTTCGCTTCGAGCAATCTCTTTCTGACTGCATTGGTATAACCTTTCTATCGACGAACACGATCGCTTGCATTTTGTCAAGAGATGAATATACTTCCGAGTAAACGGTATCAAGCAACACTTGGCAAATTTGTCAAACTAATGTTATATTTCTTCATAAAGCAGGCAAGATAACACGCTCTCCTGCTGTCACAGTTCAATTCATTACCCAGTTCGTCATTTGGAGTATAACCATGTCACAACCTGTCGAATTGTCCTTGGAACAAAAGTTCAACATTCGCTCCTTTGAGATGCAAGTCCAACAGATGAGTCGCGAACAAGCGCAAGAATTTTTAGTCAAGCTCTACCAGCAAATGCTGGCACGGGAAAATATGTATAAGGAGTTCATCAAGCACGAATGGGGAATTGCACCAATGGATTCTTGAGCACCCATCGAGCCAGAAGGCAAACAACAAAAAATACGCAGAACGAGGAAAAGAGCATCTCTTTCTCGGGTTGGGTCTCTAGAGCGGGAAATAACCGGGGATTGCGGAAGTGCTTCTTTTACTCAAAGAGAGCGAGGAAAATCGTACATTTTTATTAAAAAATATAGAGTGACAATATATTTCTGCACTATAGTTGGTTTAGGTATTAGCGCCCAATAACAAATAACCAATAACAAATAACCAATAACCAATGTTCCAGAATTGTTTGATTTGTACGGATTTCTCAGATGGTTTGCACCGTTTGATCGGATTCGTTCCCAGTCTTGCAGCCGGAGGACTCAAACGAATTATTTTTTCTCACAGCGTTCCGATTAAGGAGGAAGGCTCAATTCCCAAGATCGATAAAGATAAGGTGAAAGAGGCTGAAGCTCAGCTTGCTCCTTGTTTAATCGGTGTGCCAGCAGATGTTGAAGTCAAAATCGAAGTTCCCATCGGACGACCGAAGGATACGATCCCAAAATTGGTCGAGGAACACGATATCGACGTAATCTTTACCGGAATGTCCACGCGAAATGCCTTAGAAGAGACACTGTTTGGAAGTACCACCCAAGAAATGTCCAAAGTGATGGAGATTCCCTTAATGATTCTCCGGCCGCAGTTAATTTCTACCTATACTCGCGAAGAACTGACGTTGCGCTGTCAGCATCTCTGGCGTTATCTTTTGATTCCCTATAACGATGGTAAAACAGCCCAGTATTTAATCGAACAAGTTAAAAGCTATGTTGGCAAAAATTTGCCGACCGCCCCCCAAAAATGTATGCTTTTGTGGGTCGTCAATGAAGGCGTTCGCCGCGGCCTGCCGGAAAATTATCATCTCGAAGAAGCCAAACAAAAACTCGAAGCGGTCAAAGCCGATCTAGAGCAGTTCGGCTTAGAAGTAAATACTGAAGTGCGTTCCGGCAATCCCCTGCACGAGATTTTAGATGCGGCTCTAACCTTTGATATTAGTGCGATCGCAACGTCCCATCTTTCTCGCAGCGCCTTACTTGAATTTACCGCCCCCAGTTTTGCCAACGAAATCCTTCGTCATAGCTGGTTTCCCGTTCTTTTCTTCTCCCCCAAAAAATGAACTAATAAGAGGTAAGGTGGTGAGTGCTTTTGAGGTGATTACTTTTTATCCATCTGACACGGGATATTGAGTTTGTACGGCTTCGAGTTTCATCAAAATTTTAGGTTTTAACTTCTCAAACTCTTGTCTGAGTAACTTTTTACTCATGCCCGCCTGACCTGCATCCCGCAGTCCTTTACTGGTTTCGGCCCAGTTCAGCAGGCGCTTGCATTGTTCGGGATCGATGGTCGAGTGCATGACGTGTTGGCACTTAGAGAAATTTTCCAAAGCAAAAAAGAGCATCCGGTAGCTTCCTGACTGACCCAATAAGCGCGTTGTATTTTGACCCATTGGCGTTTTTAAATCCAAATAGCAAGGCAACCAACGCGCACCGTGTTGGGGATTGTAGAGGACGGTAATCCATAACAGCATGGGATGGGGAAGGGTCGAAAAAAGAAATTGATTGTAGCGGGTACTTAAGCGACGATTAAAAATATCCTGCTGTTCGATCGCGATCAAAAGCGTCGAGATTACCCCTTTCGGCGTGCGAACCAGTCGCGGAAAAACAATTTTTTGCTTGGGCATTTTTTTCGGCCAAGTCATTTTCAAGCAGAAGTCTTCGAGGGTGGATTCCGTTTTGGGACTCGGGCGATCGCTTTGGGTATCTTTCTCGATGGAAGCTGGCTCGCGCTCGCGATTGTAGCGTTCGGTAAGCGGTTCGACAACTTTGAGAATTTCTCCCATATTCCTCGGGCGATCGTCGGGCTTCTTGGCCAAACAGCGATCGATCAAGTTTTCCAGTTCGGGAGGGATGTTGAGTTCGGCTTTGAGAGGCAGGGGTTTATAATCGTGGTGCGCTTTATACCAGCCGCCAAAGGAGTTATTCTCTGGCAATAGGGGCATTTCATTGGCCAGCATTTCATACATCATCACCCCCAAACTGTAAATATCGGAGCGATTATCCAGTTCTTTGCCCTCCATTTGTTCAGGGGAACAATAGGCGAGCGTTCCCATAAAGGAATGCGTTTGTTCGCGATTCTCTTCAATGAGTTTGGCAATCCCAAAATCGAGAATTTTCACCAACTCTCCCAAGGTGGAATCTTGAACTAAGAGAAGATTGCTGGGTTTAATATCGCGATGAATGATTTTATTTTTTTCCCCTTTAAAAATAATCCCTTCATGAGCGCATTGCAGCCCGAGGCAGGCTTGGCGAATAATTTTTAAAAAGCGAGAGAGGGGCAAAGCACGCTGGCGAATTAAGTCACTGAGGCTTTCTCCTTCAAGAAATTCCATGACGTAGTAGGGAACTTCTTGGGTATCGACTCCATAATCTCGCACCCGGACGATATGAATGGTTTTTTCGGCTAAGAGGGCGCAAATGGTCGCTTCTCGTTCAAAGCGATCGCGCATCCTTTTATTGAGTAGGGTTTGGGCAAGAAATTTAACCGCCACCGTTACGCCGCCGAGTAAAGTATCCTCAGCGCGATAGACTCGACCCATCGCGCCTTTACCGGCGAGTTCGACGAGATGATAGCGATTGGCCAATACGCGGTCTGTATAGGGATCTTGTGGCATAATCGGACTCCAATCCTGTCGGGGAGGAGATCGGTCAACGCAACTGCTAACGACACGTCAACGGTTAACGAATAACCAATAACCAATAACGAATAGATTTCATGATGTTGTTTGAATGCGTTCTAGGGTGGCTTCCATAATCGTGGTCAAAGAATGACCGGTCAGAATGCCACTCGAAAGACGATAAGTATTATCATCGAGGCGGTAAAGCGTTTCAAAGCCACTTTGTCGCTGGCGTTCGTCATCGCTAATCACCATATAACGTTGAACGATAGATTCGGGAGCGATCCAGCCCTCTCCTTCGACCCGACGCAATAAACTATGTTGGAGAGTGAAGTTATACAAGCGCTCTCCAGGTTCCAGACGACCCCGATATTGTAATGAAATGGCTGTGCGATCGCTTTGAGGAAATTCTAATTTGGTCACCCATGTAAACCAATTTTGCTGTCCCCAAGCGACAATGGTTTTGCCTTTAACGGCAACGGGCAATTCATTCCGCTCCAACCAATTCCCTTGCAGAATCCAGCGTCCCTCCTCTAATAAAAAGGTATGAGCCACAATACCATCCTGTAGATATTCTCTTTCTCAGTATAACCCCCTTAGAAGACAGGGTGAATGTCTCCGAGAGGCAAGGATTGACTGGCTCCGGTGACTTGGGGCAAATTCCCGGGATGCTGATGGATGCGCCAATAGGCCAGCAGGGCAAAGGCGATCGCTTCTTTAAAATCGGAGTTGACTCCGGCTTCATCGACGGTTAAAACGGCGGCGGGGGCGAGATGTTGGCTCAAGCGCTCTTTCAGATAGGCGTTGCGGCTGCCTCCTCCCCCTAACAACACTTCGGCGGGGAAGTGGGGGAGAAAATCCCGATAACTGCGGGCAATGGATGCGGCGGTGAGTTCGGTGAGGGTGGCCAGCCAATCTTCTTGGCTTAATTCTGCTTCGGCATCGGCGAAACAACGGGCGAGGTATTCTTCCCCGAAGAGTTCCCGTCCGGTGGACTTGGGGGGCGAGAGGTGGAAAAAGTCTTGTTGCAACCAACGTTCGACGAGTTGATGATGGGGAGAGCCTTTAGCAGACCATTCCCCATTGCGATCGTAGGTTTCTCGTCCGTCGGTGAAGCGGGTGACGGCGAGATCGATTAATACATTGGCGGGCCCAGTATCCCAGCCGACGATTTCATTTTCTCTTTGCAAGAGGCGAGGGGGCAGGTAGGTCACGTTACCGATGCCGCCGAGGTTCTGGATGCAGCGATATTCTTTAGGATGGCTCAATAGTGCCAGATCGAGGCGGGAAACGAGAGGGGCACCGTGACCACTGGCAGCAATATCGGCAACGCGGAAGTTACTGACGGTTTGAGTTTTGGTAATTTTGGCGATGAGGTCGCCCCGTCCCAATTGCAGGGTGTAGCCGATCGCATTTTCAATGGGGGGGCGATGAAAGACAGTTTGGCCGTGGGAACCGATCAGGGTTGCGGAGGGTTGATTCTGTTGGATATCGTTGGCGGCAATCGCAAACTGACGGGCGATCGCGTCGTCGAGTTCTGCCAATTCTTCCATCGATAGGCGATCTCCCCCACAGACTCCGAGGATCTGCGATCGCAGTTGTTCGGGGTAGAGATAGGTTTCTCCGGCTAACAATTTGACTTTGATATCGAGGTCGTTTCCGGTAATGTCCGTCAGCACGGCATCGATTCCATCGACGGAGGTGCCGCTAATTAGGCCAACAACTATCATCAGTTATCAGTTATCAGTTATCGGTTATCCATTATCAGCGATGGCGGGCGATCGAGCAAACTAAGTGGCCAGCGATCGGTTCGCTTTCAATGTTTCCGTTGCTGCTTTTTTTCTCTTTCTCCGTGCCACTTCCGCACGTAATGTTTTGAGCTTATAAGGATCGGCATCTTTGCACCAATAGAGACGATAATTTTTGAGAATCACGCAACGATCGCGCAAATGTTTCAACCAGTCTTGACGCTTGCGAATGTTATTTTTCTCCTCTAATAATCCCCAATCTCTTTCTTGTTGGCTCAACTTGGTAAATTTCTCATAATTGGGATAATCTGGGGTTACTAATTGCTCTTTTTCGTGGAGAATCAGAGGATTATCGCGATCGCTCTCCCAATATTTCACCTCTAAATCTCGCAAATCGATTTGCATCGTCATTTCTAAAGCGGGATGGGGATCGCTATCAAAGTCAGGATAATATAAATAGGAGATTTTAGGTTCGTTGAGATGAAATTTGATCGCTGTGACTGACTCCAAACGCCCGATTGTTCGGCTGGCACAACCTTCGTAGAGACGCAGTAGAGGATCGAGTTTATCGAGGGCGCTAATATGAACGAGAAACGAATTTTTGTATTTTTTTCCTACAAAACTCTCTTGACAAATATCCGAAATATTCTCTAGATCGCCAACTGTTAATAACATCATATCCGATAGCAAACAGGCTTGTTTATAACTGCCAAATAATGCCTTAAAATCCTCCTTTATCTGTCGCGTTAACTCCCTCGCTTGCAGTCGTTTGCCAAAGTGGGTCAATGCCAGATAAACTTTTAAATCTTGGCGGCGTTTTTCAGCGATCGCTTCCCATTCTTCTTCATCGGTTGCTTGTAAAACTAGCTTGAAAGCTCGTCGATACGTGCCAAATTCTCCCAATATCTCTGCTTCTTCGCCTAATTCTCCCGCAATCGGCAATCGCCCTCTTTCGGTGACAAATGCCATTAAAGGCGCTAACATTTCGGCATAGTCTTCAAACTTCCGAACTTTAATCGTAATTCTAGGGGTGGTGGCGCGCGATCGGAAGCGAGAGGCGCGAAATTTTTCGGCTTCGGTTTCATCGCAAAAGACAAAATATATCCCCAAAGCAACGGGAATCGAATCTACTTCTAATACTTGATCGATATAGGCTTTGAGTTCTTCCTGCTCGTAATATTTTTGAAAGGTATTGCGACGGGTAATAATGCCATCTTCATAAGCCAATTGACCGTCAATTTTATCGCGGATGAGAACTTGTGCGGAAACAATTAAAACTTGTTGGGTCATTTCCCATGCTTTGATTAAGGCTTCTCGTCGTTCTGTCAAATTTTCAATAACATTAATAACATAGCCTAAGTTCACAATATCGGCAGAACTCAGCAATTGATCGGGACGATAATAAGGATCCCATCCCGAACTTTGAAAACCGCGTTCGGCGATCCGTTCGATATCTCCACCATAACCGCAACCATAATCGAAAAAAGTCGTTTCGGGAACAAATAATTCAGCCTCCAATGCTGCACGCACGGGACGAGAAAGATGTTTGCGAACCATCGCCGCTTTATGGCGATCGATGCGAGGGGTTAAATTATCGGGGGTCAGAATGAGATTATCTTTCTTTTGAATGACTTTGTGACCGCAAATATCCACACCTCTTCGGTGTAACTTGTGCAGCCATTCTCGCCGCGTGCCGATAAATCCGGATTTATCTAATAATCCCAATCGTTCTTCAACGCGAGTCAGTTGAAAAAATCGCTCGTACAACGGATAATCTAAATTAACAAAGGTTTCTTTGCGGTGGAGAATGGGGGGATTTTCTGAGGTACTGTAATCACGATAATTTGCCGTTAAAGTTTCTAGGTTAATTTGGATGCTGGCATGGAGGGCGGGATGGGGATCGGTATCAAAATCGGGATAAAATAAGTAAGAAAGTTTGGGCTGTTCGGTATTAAACTTAACTAGAGTTGCCCCTTGTATTTGTTGGCTGGCTTGTCTGGCGTAATGTTCGTATTCTTGTAGGGTGCGATCGAGGGCGGGGAGGGCGGTAATATGAACGTAAAGCGCAGTGGGAAGGTGCTTCCCGATCGCGCTCTCTTCGCATTTTTTGACGATCTCGGTAAAGCGATCGCGATCGATTCCCATGATCTGTATCCCGTATTTTTCAATAATGAAGCGTTCTCTATTTAAGATTATCGAGTTCGGGCAGGATTGAAAATACTGGGTTAATGTTTATTTACGTTAGACTCGACAGGTATTTTATTGGAATCGGCAAATGCAAAGATTTATGATCGCGATCGCGGGTTTGTTGAATCTTTTTCTCTTCCTCGGTTGCACTTCTAATCCCGAGGCGATCGACTCTGCTGCCGTTGAATCAAGGAATGATGCTGCTGGGGAGTCTGCGATCGCACCCCCTCATACCGCCTCTCGACAGCAAGTTATCGCTCGAGATACAGATACTTTAATTTCCTCAGAAGGAATCGGCAAAGTCAAATTTGGCATGACTTGGGGAGAAGTTAAGGCAGTTTTGGGGCCGGAAGTTGAATACGTTCTCGAATCTCCTTATATCGTCGATTTTGATGCGATCGCGGTGCGTCAAAATGGAGAGGTTTTGTTTGATATCCTACATCCTGCCGGACAGCCTCCACAGGATGACGATTTGATTACCTCCCTACAAACAAATAACTCTGCTTTTCAAACGCGAGAGGGAATTCGTCCGGGAATGACCATTCAAGATGCAGAAAAAATCTACGGAGAGGCAACTTTATTTGTTAGCGAAATTGAATTGCGCGAATCGGTCAGATTTGCCGAACAAGGGGAAAAATATTTTCATTTTGGCACATTAGGTGGAGGGAGAACGAATACAGATTCTTATGCGGGAATTTATCAAAATCCCAATTCCGTTCCTCGGGAAACTCAAGAATATCGCGAAGATACTGCCATTCAATTTATTTCTGTAACCTGCAATCTCGATATTTGTTGGAAAGATTATTAAAGAAATGCACGATTCGCAAATTTGCACAATGAGATCTGGCGATCGCCATCTTGGCGGCATTCTTCTCAGAAAAACCGCCATCGGATCGAAACCAAGCAATTTTAACACTCAAAAATTAGGCGCGAGATTTCTTGCGCTTGATTACAGTCACAATTCCTAGTGCAAACAAGCTCATTATCGTCGTTGCGGGTTCGGGAGTCTGCACGACGGGATCGGGATCGGAACTGAGAGGTACGCCATTAAATCCGGGAGAAACAGCACTTAGCGCGTTTTCCAATGTGGGATCGAAAACAATCGTATAGGGAAAAGGAGAATTAGAAAACTCGGTTTGCTCTTGCGTACTTCCGTCGATGTCGCGGGGAAAGAAAAAAGACAGCGCATCGAGAACGACATTTCCATCATCATCAAACGCTAGTCCTGTGGGAAGGAGAGTATTCGTGTTGCCATTCGAAAGTTCGGCAGATACATAAGTTCCCCCTATCCCCACTCCCGTTGCAGCATCGATTTGTAGTAAAACTGTTGCTTTTGCACCACCTCCGCTACCATAACTACTTAACCAACCATCTTGAGTAAAC
Source organism: Cyanobacteria bacterium P01_E01_bin.42 (assembly GCA_039194995.1). Lineage (GTDB taxonomy): Bacteria > Cyanobacteriota > Cyanobacteriia > Cyanobacteriales > Spirulinaceae > CCY15215. The sequence goes on from JBCCVR010000032.1 coordinate 21,472, forward strand.
TGGGTAAATCCTTCTCCCGGTGGCGTTCCGCCATCAATCGTGAAAGCTGCATAGAGACTGCTTCCGCCGTCCCACAGCAATCCCAATCCTCTCGCATCAGCGGCAGAGGTATCGTAGTCGGTTATCAGCCAGTCTCTCACGCCGTTGGTAAAACTGGTTAAAATCGGGTCTTGGTTATTTGCAGAGACTTGATTGGTACCAATGTAAATTGTAGTATTCCCGAAAGTTTGGCTCGCTGCCCCTAAACTCTGAAGTGTGGCTTCATCCGTTGTAGGATTAAAAAAGATGGGATCGGAAACGATAGTTCCTGTTGGGTTTGCATGAGCAACGTTAGCGATCGCTAACGTTGCGGCGATCGCCGAGAGAGAAATTTTTGCGAGCATTAATTCTTTCGTAATAATTGGGGTGATATTACAAGTATAGTTAGACTCAATTGGCTGAGGCTTCGGCATAATGGTTGCAAAATTTCCATAGAAAAGCGGTAGGCGCTTACTATGGAGGTTGGTGTAATAAGAGTCTTGATGCGATCGCATCTATTCTATTTTTGTGCTAAAAGTCCCAGATGTCCGGGGGAGAATTTTAATGTTCCGTATCCCTCGATCGCTCGAACTTGAAAACCAATAGCGCGTAATTTTTCTAAGACTTCCTCGCGATCGTACAAATAGAGTTGATGAGTTTTGCGATCGCGTCTATAGAAATATCAATTCCCAAGCAGTTATAGCCCGACTCTTGTAATTTTGCGATCGCGATGCCGCTACCGCAACCTAGATCGATAATAAAACCGCTATTTTTTCCTTGTTGTCGTAACAATTTAATCAGCATTAAAGCAGCATTCTCGGCAAAATGTCCGAAGCCCGCATCGTGAATATATGCTAAATCTTCTCGATAATAACTTTCCATCTCAGTTGCTCCTTATGTATTAGATGAGGCGATCGCGAAAACTCCCAAGACCATAATTGTTGCACCTAACAATCTTATTTTCAATCCCTCTTCCTTAAAAATCAACTGACCCCAGAATACACTGAGAATCGTACTCGTTCGTTTTACCGCAATAACATAGACAACCAGCGTTAAACTCAAAGCTGTTACGATACAACTCGATGCTAAAGTATTAAAAAAGCCCAGTCTTATTAAATACTTTAAGTTTTTCCCAAGTTTCCTCTTGTTTTGCTGAAAACGAAAAAGAACAAAGGGAGATAACAGGAAAGCAATAGAACTCGCATTGAGGGTAATCCAAAAAAAAGGAGAAGCATTTTGCACGCCAATCTTATAAAAATTCGCATTTAAACTCCAGATGAAAGCAACGAATAAGGCGAGTTTGCTACCACGATCGCGACTTAATTCAATAAAAGGGGCTAAAATTTGCTTTGGAATCTTCTCCTTGCCGATATTTAAAATATAAGCTCCTAAAATAATTAGTAAAACGCCAAAAACTCCAATAATATTAGGAAATTCACCTACAATGATAGGAGAGGTAACGAGTAAAAAAGCAGGACTTAAACTGGTGAGCGGGATAACCTTAGAAAGCTCGGAGATTTGTAATGCTTTCATGATTAACGAAAAAGCGATCGCATTCCCGATCCCTCCTGCTAAGAGCGCCAACCAAAAGCGATCGCCAATTTCGGGAAAGGGAATAATCAAAAAAGTGGGTAGGGAAAAGATTGCGGTAAAGAACATCATCGAGAAAGCTACTGTAATCGAATCAATATCTTGAAGAGATTTTTTACTAAAAATATCTTTGATAGATTCAAAAAAAGCTCCTGCAATTGCCAAAAATAACCAAGCCATTATTGATTTTGAGATGATTGTATCGATTACCTACCGGAGAAAGCGATTGCAAAAACGCCCAATACCATAATTGTCGTTCCTAAAAGTCTTTCTTGCAATCCTTTTTCTCTAAAAATCAAACTTCCCCAAAAGACGCTTAAAATTGTACTGGTGCGCTTGATCGAAACGACATACACAATTAAAGTTAAACTCAAAGCCGTCATCTGACAGCCTACTGTTAAAGCATTGAATAATCCCATTGCCATTAAACTACCCCAATTTTGCTTGAGTTGTCTCTTTATTTTTTGAAATCGGAGAAGAACAAAAGGAAGTAAGAGGAGAGAAATAATCGCCGCATCGCAAGTAATCCAAAATAGGGGCGAGGAATTTTGCAAGCCGATTTTATCAAAATTCCCGCTTAAACTCCAAATAAAGGCAACGCATAGGGCGAGTTTGCTACCGCGATCGCGCCATAAGGAAACGAAAGGAGCAAAAAAATTGCGTCTCTTGTCTTTACCGAGATTTAAAATATAAGTTCCCAAAACAATTAAAAATACGCCTATTACTCCCATAACATTGGGAAATTCTCTCACAATAAGCGGAGCAGTAATTAGTAAAAACGCTGGCGTTAAACTGGTTAGGGGAATGACTCGGGATAGCTCGGAGATTTGAATCGCTTTCATTAGCAAACACCAAGCGATCGCATTAATAATTCCGCTTCCTGCTAATGCCAGCCAAAAGCGATCGCCAATTTCGGGAAAGGGAATAAAAAACAAGACAGGCAACAGAAAAATTGCGGTAAAGAAAATCATGAAAAAGGCAACCGCTACCGAGTCCACATCTCGGAGAGATCTTTTACTGAAAATATCCTTAATCGATTCAAAAAAAGCCGTGGCGATCGCGAGAAATAACCAATTCATTTTTGTAAATTAAGATGCGAAATAGAGAGTTTTTGCATGGGAAACGATACAATATGAAGGTCGGTAAAATTAAGCTAAAAGATGAATGAGAGTTTGAGCGATCTTACCAGCTTGGCCGCGTTAGACGATCTCGATCCCTCATGGCTGAGTCAAATCGGACAACTTGAAAAACTGGGATCGGGAGATATTTTAATCCATGAAGGGCAATCTCTTTCCTGTCTCTATATTCTCCTAAGCGGTAGTTTAGCAGCAACCATCTCGCCACCCCAAGGAATCCAAAGCTGGAGCCTTGGCAAGGTGTCCTCCGGTCAAATCTTAGGAGAGATATCATTTGTAGGCGATCGCCTGCCGATCGCCACGCTAACGGCAGCAGAACGATCGGAAGTTTTGGCAATTCCTTATCGAGAACTCCGCCAAAAATTGCAACAGGATCGTGCCTTTGCCGCACATTTTTATAAAATCGCCTCTCAATCTCTTTCGCGAAGATTGCGGGAGAATACGGAGTTATTGGCAACGAGTAAAATGCTGCCTATTCCCCCTCTGCGTAAAGTTTTATTGATGTTTGCGATCTTCCAAGATCGGGATCTCAATTGGATTCTTTCTGCCAGTCAAACCCAGAAATGGAAGCAGCAAACCACATTAATTCGCGAACGAGAACCCGTCTCCGCATTATATATTTTGCTGGATGGGACGCTAGAAGTTTCCGTGCAGATCGAAAAGCAAAAGAAAGTTCTCGCCACCCTAGAAAGCGGTGAAATTTTGGGAGAAATCTCCTTTGTAGAAGCCGGAAATGCTTCTGCAACTCTGACTTGTTTGGAAAAAACTTTAGTTGTTTCGCTACCCCGCGATCGACTGGCGATTCATTTGCAAGAAAATCCTGATTTTGCTGCTCGATTTTATGAAGCGATCGCCGTAGTTCTGGCCGATCGCCTGCGCGATCGCTTCCAACAGCGCGGTTTTGGCGGTGCTACCTACGAAACGGGAGAATCCCTAGATTTCGATCTTGAATATGCCGACGAACTCGATCTAGACACTTTGGAACAAACTGCGATCGCGGGGTCTCGTTTCGATTGGTTTCTCCGACAAGCTGAAGTACGCGCGTGAGAGGAATTGACGGGTGCTTATTCTTCAGCCAATTGTCGGATTATCGAACGTGCTGACAGATTTTTGTAGATCGGTAGTAACGGGTTAGAATACTGGCGGATTTTCAGATAAAGAGGGTATTTTGAGGATTATTGCACGAAGTACATTGCGACGTTTTTGGGATCGACACGCAGATGCAGAACAGCCTCTAAAGTCTTGGTTTCAGGATGCTCGTCAGATGGAATGGAATAGTCCAGCGGACATCAAAGCAATTTATGCGAATGCCAGTATTCTGCCCAATAATCGTGTTGTTTTTAACATTAAAGGAAATGATTATCGTTTAGTCGTTCATATTCGCTACGATATTGGTATCATCTTCATTCGCTTTATCTGCACCCATCAAGAATATGACAAAGTTGATGCGGCCACTATTTAAGGAGTTTAGCAGTAATGGATTTAAAACCAATTAGAACTGAAGTAGATTATCAGCAGGCGTTAGCAGAAGTAGAACGACTGTTTGATGTAGAGCTAAATACACCAGAAGGCGATCGCTTTGAAATTCTCGTCACTTTGATTGAAGCCTATGAGGAAAAACACCATTCCATTGATTTGCCTCTACCTCATGAAGCTATTTTGTATCATCTTGAAAGTCGCTACGAACCCGTAACGGGTTTCATTGAAGGGTTAAAACGTCGGGGTGTAAGCGAGGCAATAATTCGCGAGGCACTGAATGATGTTGGAGCGGCTTAGATGTTAAAATTACAGCGACTCAGGCCATTTGTCTCGTCATTAAATTAGCAAACAGCCCTGGCCGTTCGATTAACTCTTCAAACGTTCCCTGTTGTAACAAGCGACCCGCTTCGAGGACGTAGATGCGATCGGCATTGCGAATGGTGCTGAGACGGTGGGCGATAACGATGCGCGTTACGTCCAACTGCTCTAAATTTTGACTGACCACCGCTTGCGTGCGATTATCCAAAGCACTGGTTGCCTCGTCAAAAATGACGATTTTCGGATCGAGGGCGAGGGATCGGGCGATTAATAAGCGCTGTCTTTGCCCTCCAGAAAGATTCGTTCCTCCCTCAGAAATCACTGTGTGCATACCCATAGGCATCATTTCGATATCGCGATCGAATCCCGCTCTCCGCGCCGCTTTCCACGCTTCATCCATGGTAATGAGTGCGCCCCCAGAAATGAGATCGAAAATCGAAGCGCTATTGATTCTTCCTTGTTGCAAGACAACCCCCAACTGGCGGCGCACGGCGGTAATATCCAATCCCGATAAATCCTGACCGTCATAATAGATCGCCCCTTCCTCGGGTCGCTCGAATCCCAATAACAGGCGGACGATGGTAGACTTGCCACTACCGGACGGACCCACGAGGGCGATAAATTCTCCCGCTTTGGCGGTGATGGTGACATCTTCCAAGGTAAGCGGCCCGTCATCCCGATAGCGGAAACTGAGGCGATCCAACTTGACTTCCCCTCGCAAACGACCGGGATCGGCGCGATCGCGAACCAATTCCGGAGGGGTTTGCAGAATGGGTTTGGCTCGTTCCCACAATACAAAAGCATTGATCGCGTCCGTTAAAATTCCACTCAAGCGGGTCGTCCCTTGCAAGAAGATGCCAAAGGCTGCATTAAATGCCAAAAACGTCCCCGTACTGAGGGTTTCATCCTTTCTCGCAATGAGGGTAGCGGCGGTGACAAAAAGGACGATTCTGCCGATATTGGGTAGGAGGGTATTGGAGAGGGAGAGCAGATCCTGCGCGTATTGGCTCTGTAAGGTCAGGTCGAGGAGTCGGATATAGGTTTTCGACCAATAGGAAAAGGCACGCGCCTCTGCTCCTGCAACCCGCAATTTGGAGATACCGCCAATGAGTTGGAGGGTTACGCTGGCGAGTTCTCCGTGAATTTCAGCGAGGGGGAGGAGTTTGCGACGGACGATCGCGCTCATAATCGTAGAAAAAATAGTGGCGATCGCGCCCAAAACAACGGCCACCAAGGCAAGGCGAACATCATAAACCAGCAGTAAAATGAGATTGAGCAGGGAAAATAACCCCGTCAGGAAAGTTTGCAAGACCTGACCGCTTAAAACTCGGCGAATTTGCCCGATCGCCGAGACGCGGGATTGAATATCTCCGGTGGAATAGAGGCGAAAGAAGGACAGGGGCAACTTGAGCAGGCGATCCCAGAGGGCGGCTTGACTGGTGGCATCCATCGCCGTTTCCAGCCGCAATACTGCCAAGCCTCGGGTGAGTTGAAAGATAATGCGCCCAAAATTAGCCGCCAGCAAACCGAGACCGATCTGCACCAATAAACCGCGATCGCCGTCGGGAATGGCAGAATCGATGAGAATAGCAGTTGCTTGGGGGGTCAGCATTCCCAATAAGGTTCCGGCAATTCCCGCCAGAATCACCGCCAGCATATCTTTTTGGCGATCTTGCAGGAGAAAGCGGAGAAATTCAAAGGTAGAAATCGTTTCTCCTAAGAGGGAACGATAAAAAGTGTGAGCAAAGGGTTCTAGCTCTTGTTGTGTCTTGGCATCAACGGGCGATCGCCGTCGGGTTTCCGGGTCGAAGAGTTCGTATTTTGAAGGAGAGACGGGCAGGAGGGCGAGGGGGCGACCGTCATCCCGTCCGTAAGCGAGGAGGGGTCCGCAGTCCGATCGCCACCATGTTCCCTCCAGTAATATCCGCCGCGTGCGAATTTGAGAGGCTCTGGCGATCGCTTGCAGGGGATCTTTGACCCGTTTGAGGTCTTCGGAACTGGCGGGGGGAGAAATGGCAATACCGAGGGCGCGACCCACGGCACCGGCGGCAATTAAGAGAGGATCGGTTTCTCTCAATTCCTCGGTTTCTCGGCGTTGGATCGTCGAGGCGAGTTCTTGGAGAGAGCCTTGCAACAGGTAGCGATCGCGTTCCTCTCGGGCGGCGAGTTGTTCTTTTTGTCGCTCTCGTTCCTGTCGTTCTCCCTCTCGCAAATACTGGATTAAGTTCTGATTCCAGGTTTCGAGTTGCGCCTGCCAATCTTCTGTTTCTGGGGCAAACTCGAGACGGTCTCGCTTTACAGATGGGAGTTGGGCGATCGCTTCGGTAAGATTGTCCGTCCAATGCGCCAAACTGCGCCCCAAAGCATCGGGATTTTCCTGTCCCCAAGTTTTGGCTTCGGTTGGGTTTAACTGGAGAAAATTGGACTCGGCGAGGGTGACGATCGCGATCGCAGGAGTGGCGGTTTCGGGGTCTTTAATTTTATGAGAAAACTTACTTTTTGGAGGATATTGGGGAGGTAATCCGAATAAGAGATCGCCAACTTCGGGACTGTAGAGATAGCGGCGAGATCCGACAATTTTCCCCTCTCGATAAGGCACGGAAAACAGTGCGATCGCTCCAGCTTGAAACAGCCAAAAGGATTGCGGATCGTCCAGTACGAGAATTTTATTACTTTTCAGAAGTGTTAAGCGTTTGGTGAGGGGAGAAATTTCGTTCATAGGGAAGATAGCGATCGCGCTTCGAGCAATTTTATCGCATCAATTACCCGTACAGCCGCCAATTCTGGACTAAATCCCATTAGAACAAGCAAAGACTGGGAGAGTTTGATTTTTGGCTTCAATTTCTGCTTGATTTTCTGCGATCGTGCCGTCGGTTTCCAATTCATCGAGGGAGATAAATTCATCGTCGATGTCTGGGACAAGCATCTCATCGGGATTATCCGGCGATCCGCCAATGCCTTGGACGGTAAAGGAGGAGGAATTTTCTCCGCCAGTAGAGCATCCTTGCTGCACTTGCGGTTCGGTTTGTTCTTCGGGGAGATTTGTGAGTCCATTACTGGGATCGATCCCGAGGGTATTCAGTTGGACGGTGCCATCTAAGCCAAATTCGGAACTGGCGGTGATATCGCTGAGGGGGGTGAGTTCGTCCCGGAACTCCAAGCCAAAGATTGCTTGTGCGGTAACATCGATGCGTCCGCCATTCCCTTCGAAGGCATTGGCGGTAATGTCGTTATCTTCTTGGGGAGGCCCGACAAGAAAGCCATTTTCAGCGTTAATTGTGATATTACCGCCGTCTCCTCCGGTTTGTGCGGTGCCGGCGGTAGTCGAGATTTGGCTTCCGTGGCGCATCATGAGAATATCTTGCACGGTAAGTTCGATGTTTCCGCCTTGGGTGCTGCGAGTTTCGGCGGTGATTTGGCTGTTGTCGAGATCGATGCGATCGCTTTGAATTTCGATATTTCCGCCGATGCCTTCTCCTTGGCTATCAACGTTGATAGTGGCGTTATCTCGGATGGAGAGAGTAGGAGTCGTTATTTCGATGTCACCGCCGTTTCCGGTTGAGTTGGGTTCTGTGTTGGCAAAGATACCGCTATTTTCTCCTTCGATGTTGATGCGATCGGCGATGTTGAGAGTAATATCGCCTGCTTTAAAGTTTGTAGAAGTGCGGCTTTGAATTTGACTTCCTCCTATGACATTAAGCTGGTTGGTTGTTAAATCAATTGAGCCAGCATTTCCTTGCCCAAAAGTATCAGTTGCAATAAAACCTCTATCGTGAACGCTGAGTGTTTCTGTAATAATTTGCACTTTGCCCCCACGACCTTGTCCTGTTGCTCGCACTTGACTCATTATTGCACTTCCTATATCTAGATTATTATTTCCTCGTAAATCCAAATATCCTCCAGCATTGATGAAAATTTGTCCTGCATTTCCTTTGCCAAAAGTATTTGTAGTAATTCTTGCTCCATCAAGGATTTCAAGATTTCTTGTTGAGATATTTAGTATTCCTCCATTCCCTTCTCCCATACCTACTATACCAGTAATTCCACTCACAAAATCTTGACTATTTTCTCCTTGTAGGCGAAGAATTTCTCGAACGTCAACAGTAATATTACCCGCATTTCCATCTCCTAGAGTATTAGCAGTAATTCTTGCTCCATCTAATAGTTCGAGAGTGCCTGTAGTAATATTTATTTTTCCTCCGTCTCCTTCTGCGAATGCTCCAACTGCACTACCAATACCACTCGTAAATCCTTGTGCATTTTCTCCTTGCAATCTTATATTTTCTCTTGCATGAACAAAAATATTTCCTGCATTGCCATTACGAAAAGTATTTGTAGAAATTGCTCCTCCATCTAAAATTTCAAGTGTATTCGTCAAGATATCAATCTCTCCTCCATTTCCATTTTGTGATATTGCTTCGCTAAAAATTCCACTTCTTTTTCCCCGAGTATCTTCTCCTTGTATACGAAGATTTTCTCCAGCATTAATAACAATATTTCCTCCATTTCCCTGACCGGAAACATTGTTAGATATTAAACCTCCCTCCAACAACTCTAATGTATTTGTAATAATATTTATATTTCCTCCATCTCCTTTTGCGATTGGTGTCAACGTACTAACAATTGAACTTGCTAATTTTTGACTACTTTCTCCTTGCACGCGTAGAGAGTCACTCGTAGTAATAGAAATATCTCCTGCGTTTCCATTTCCTAGAGTATTAGCAGTAATTCTTGCTCCATCTAAGAGTTCTATGAGACCTGTAATAATAATAATCTCTCCGCCATTACCTTCTGCTCTTGAACCTACTGCACTACCAATACTACTTACTAATTTCTGACTATTTTCTCCTTGTAATCTTATATCTTCTCTTGCAGTAATAAAAATATTGCCAGCATTTCCTCGTCCTTCGACATTTGTTGAAATTTTTGCACCATCAAGAAGCTCTAAAGTATTTGTAACAATATTAATCGATCCTGCATTACCTTCTCCTGTTGATTGTATAAGACTTGTAATCGCACTCTGTCTTCCCATAATTTTTCTTGAGTTAATATTGATATTGCCTGAATTTCCTTGACCAAAGCTACTGTTAGAAATAACTGCTCCATCTAATATATTAAAATTTTCTGATTTGATATTTATCTCACCTCCATTTCCTGCTCCTAAAAAATCTATTCGATTAAAAATAACATTTGCATTTCCTTGATTGTCTTGTCCTTGTAAATTCAAAGATTCTCTAGCATCAATAAGAATATTTCCTGTATTGACCTGTCCAGAAGTTCTGATAAACAATCTAGTTCTATTATTCAAAAACACTGATTGAGCATTTAAAACAATATTTCCTCCTGTTGGCTTCACTAACAAAATTTGAGAACTATGACTAGAAGTTTCAATAAGAGTTTTATCTGTGATAATATTACCGACAGCGTTTAGGGTGATATTGCCTCCGAGATTGCCTCTTGAAATAAGTCTACTAGCTGAATCTAAATATATATTCATATCTGCTTTAAAATCAATATTTCCTCCATCACCATAATAACTAGCAGAGTTTTGAATAGCAGAGACATCAATAATTCCATCAACTATAATCGAACCTCGAGAAAAAACATGAACATTTCCTCCTCTACCTATAGAACTATTATTTATGGCTAAATTCGATGAGAAAGATTTTCCTATCTCAATATCTCCTGTCAACTCACTATTTGGTTTATATTGATTGTTTAAAAATATCTGCCCCGCCAAATTATTTGTTTGATTAACATTTCTGAAAAAAATTCGACCAATTTTAATATCAGCACTTGATGGACTAGGAGTAGAAAATTGTGGAGAGAAAAAATCTCCTCCTTGTATTGTAGAAAAACTTCCGATAGAATCAGGATTGACTCCCGCACGAATATCTAAAGTTGGTTCATTTTTTCCATCAATTTCTAATTCACTACCATTAGGTAATTGTATTGTTTCTTTTAAACCATTTATAAAATCTGCTCTGGTAATATGAATAACATTGGGAATTTCTACCTTTCCACCTGCAATAATATGCAGAGATGCACCTTGATAAGCATTAATAAAAACATCTCCTTGCGCCCGAATTACCGGATCGTTAGGACTTTCTAACTCTCCCAAGTCTCCATCTAACTCCTCAATCCGAAAACTTCCGCCACTGTAATAATGAGCATCGCCAATGACTGCATTATTACTCCTCAATACCATATCGCCACCCGAAAATAACCCACTCTCGGCATGATTCAAAGCAAAAATATCTACTTTCTCATTTCCTTGTATCAGTAAATCGTTCCCTGCCGCCGCAATAAAACGACTATTTTCCCCATCGCGAATCTTTACCATTTCTTCTGCTGCTAATGTCAAATCTTCCCTCGCCACTAACTCCCCTTCTAAGTCCAAGTTTCCCCCCGATAGCGTTAAATTGCCGCCCGTTGATAAATTCGCTAAATTGACAATTGTGGCGGGTTCTCCTTCAAACTGTAAAGAAATCTGAATTGGCACATTATTCGTAATGAGTGGCGGCATTTCTGGATTTAAAGCATTAAATTCGCTGCCATCGGGAAAGATAAAACTACTCGCCGTACTTGCTACAAATGACCCTTTAATATCCAAACTGGCATTCTCTCCAAAAATAATGCCGTTGGGATTAATCAAATATAAATTTGCTTCTCCCAAAACCCCCAATGTCCCGAACATCTCCGAAATATTGCCCCCCGTTACCGGACTAAGAATATTTTCGACGACTGCCGGATTGAGAAAATAAGCAGAATGTCCGTCGCGAACATTAAATTCTTGAAAACTGTGAAATAGATTTACCCCCCGCAGCGCGCCCCCCTCAATCTGCTCTCGCTGCACCCCCATAGGTACGACTACGGAACCCTCATTTCCTAAAGTTCCATCCGGGACGATTTGAGCAAATGCCGGATGTGCCGATGCGATCGCGCATCCCACTGCCAAACCGCAATATCCCAGCCCATTTCTTGCCATCCTACACCTCTCATCGACTTATCTATTTTATTGGGTGAAAACAAATCGATTTATGCAGGAAACCCGAAAAAACTCTATTTCGACCCAAAACTTGTAAAACCCGGGCGATCGCCCGGGTCATTTTGAATTCTGAATTTTGAATTTTGAATTGATTAGTGATATCTCATTAAACGTTAGGATCGACATCAAAAGTAACATCGCCCGTACTCGAATCATAGGAAGCGCTAACACTTCCTTTATTGCCGGAAGCACTCCCGCTCACGCTACCATCATCGCTAACAGAATATTCATAATTAACCGTATCTCCAGTCGGATCGGTGAACGAACCACTGTCGCTATAAGTTCCTCCACCCGCAACGGCATCTAATTCTGCTTCGTTGAGTTGTCCTTCGGTGTTGGCTTGAACTTTTTCGTTAGACATGATGAAAGTCTCCTTGTGGCTGGGTTTTCGCTTCGTTATCTCCATCATACGGAGGGATTTTGGGATGCACTATACCGATCGCGCAGATTCTTTGCGGAATTGGTATGGCGATCGCACAAACTCAATTGCTAACCTCGATGCAACCCCAGCAAAGCCGCTCTTTTCTTGTAGAGTGGAAAGACGATTAAGACGATAAACCCCAGTCGAATGTCGGAACCCAAACGCGATCTGTTTCGTAAAGAAGCCTTAACGCATCACGCCTCTCCCGAGCGACTCGATCTCGCGATCCGCCCGATCGGACGGAATCATTGGTTGCCTTTGCTTTCCGTCGCCAGTCTCCTCGGTTTGGGTTTAATTTGGAGTGTCTGGGGACGCATTCCCGTGACGACAACGGGACAAGGGATCATTCTCACTCCCCGGCGAGTCACCCCCTTTCAATCCCCGATTTCCGGGCAAATTCAATCGTTTGCCGTTGCTAATGGAGACTGCATCGAACAAGACCAACTTATCGCTACCATCGAACCTCTCGATCTCAAGCAACAACTGCAACTCGCCCGAGAACGATTTAATCAACTCCAACAGCAGATTATCCTCAGTCGCAATCTGCGCAATTATCAGCTTAGCCTCGAAGAACAAGCGATCGCCGCCGCCAAACGCAGCTATCAAGAAAATCTGACCAATACGAGTAATCTTGCTCCCATCGTGCGCCAGCGCAATTTAACGGCAATTTTAAAACAGCGTCAGAGCATTCAACAACAACTACAACACCAACAATCCCTCTTGCCAATTGTGGCGGAACAGATCGAGGTTCGCAAACAATTGGTTGCTTCGGGAGCATTGCCGAAAGAGTCTATCTTGGCGGTAGAACGGGAATACCTGCAAATTCAAGATGCGATCGCGGAACTCGAAGCCGATCGCGAACAACTCGATGTCAATGAAACCAATATCGAACAGCAATATCTCGATAATCTCAACAGTATCACCAGCATTCAAGCCAATTTACAAGACCTCACCGCCAGAGAAACCCAATCCCGAGAGCAAGCACTACAACGCAACCATAGCGAACAAACGGCACTGCAAAACGCTCAAAGGGATATCGTCCGCTTGCGACAGCAAATTGAGACTAATAGTCGCATTCTCGCCCCGCGATCGGGCTGCATCTTAGAAACGACGGTCACTCTGGGGCAGGTGGTGGATACGGGGACGGTGCTGGGAACTCTGAACGATAAAGGCAATACCCTAGCTGCAGAACCCATCGGCATTATCTATTTTCCCGTAGCAGAGGGGAAGAAAATTCGCACGGGCATGGAAGTGCAAATCGCCCCGGATACGGTCAAACGCGCCCGTTTTGGGGGCATTATTGGTAAAGTAACGGCCGTATCTGCTTATCCCGTCACCTCAGAAGGCGCGATCGCCACGCTCGGCAATCCTAACATTGCCCTGTCCCTCGTTCCCCAAGGTCGCCCCCAGTTGGAAGTCCGCGCAACTTTAGAACGCGATCGCGCCACGCCAAGCGGCTATCGGTGGTCTTCTTCTCAAGGCCCTCCTTTAATCATCTCTGAAGGCACGACCATGACCGTGCGGGTCAAAATTGAGGAACGCGCCCCGATCGCCTTCATCTTGCCCATTCTGCGCGAACAAACTGGAATATATTAATCAGTCACCAGTCACCAGTCACCAGTTATCAGTTATCGGCAATGAGCAAGGACAAAACGCAGGAACGGAAAGGGGGAAAATTGCCGCGACGGGTGCGGACTCCGACGGTGTTGCAAATGGAGGCAGTGGAGTGCGGTGCGGCGGCTTTGGCGATCGTTTTTGCTTATTATCAGCGTATCGTTCCTCTGGCGGAATTGCGTCAGACCTGTGGGGTTTCTCGGGATGGGGTCAAAGCCTCGAAAATGGTGCAGGCGGCGCGATATTATGGCATGAATGCGAAGGGGTTTAAAAAAGGAATTGCCGCCTTGCAAGAATTGCAACCTCCTTTTATTATTTACTGGAATTTCAATCACTTTCTCGTCGTGGAAGGGTTCGGGAAAGCGAAGGTTTACCTCAACGATCCGGCCACGGGACCGAGGACGGTGAGCGATCGCGAGTTCGATCGCGCTTATACGGGCATTGTCCTCATTGTCGAACCCGGAGCAGAGTTTCAAAAGGGAGGGAGAAAACCCAGTTTATTCTTGGCGCTTTTGGATCGCTTGCGGAGTTCTCTCAGGGAAATTTTATTGGTTTTATGTGCGGGATTTTTGCTCGTTCTTCCGGGTTTGGCGCTGCCTGCTTTTAATCAAGTCTTTGTCGATAATATTCTCATTGAGGGTCGCACGGACTGGTTGCGCCCGCTTATTTTGGGGATGGTCGTCACCATTATCCTGCAAGGATTGCTCGTTCTGCTGCGCTTGCGCTATCTGCGACAATTGCAACTGAAATTATCGGCGAGTCTATCGAGCGGGTTTCTCTGGCATCTTCTGCGCTTGCCTGTGGGGTTCTATGCCCAACGCTATGCTGGGGAAATTAGCTACCGCATGGCACTGAATAATAAAATCGCGGGCGTGCTGTCCGGTCAACTGGCAACCACGGCAATCGATAGCATCATGGTCGTTTTTTACGGTGTGGTCTTATTTGCCTATAACAACGTGCTGGCGGCGATCGGCATTGTGTTTGCCGCAATTAATGGTTTAATCCTGCGTTGGGTCTCTCGCCAGCGCAAGGATATTTATGCCCGTTCCATCCAAGAACGAGGAAAGGTGGCAGGAGTTGCCATTTCCGGCATCCAAAGTATGGAAACCCTCAAAGCATCAGCCTTAGAATCCGACTTTTTCGCCAAGTGGTCGGGGCATTATGCCAAAGCGATCGACGCGCAACAGAGTATGGGGATCGCCAACCAAATTTTAAATCTACTACCCGCCTTTCTCACTTCTCTCACGAGTTTGATCGTACTCACCCTCGGCGGATTGCAAGTGATGGAAGGAGAAATGAGTATCGGGATGTTAATTGCCTTTCAAAGTTTAATGGCCAGTTTTCAGCGACCGATTAATACCTTAATGCTCTTCGGCAGTACCATTCAAGAATTAGATGGAGACCTCGAACGTTTAGATGATGTTTTACGAAACCCCATCGATTCAAATTTAAGCGATCGCCCCCTTTCTTCCCCTGCTCCCGACGCTCCTCTTCAGGCTGAGCGGAGTCGAAGCCCCATTCCCCCTCGCCTGCAAGGATACTTAGAGATTCAAAACCTCAGTTTTGGCTATTCCCCCCTCGATGCTCCCTTGATCGAGAATTTTAATCTTTCCCTGACTCCCGGCCAGAGAGTGGCATTAGTCGGGGGAAGCGGTTCGGGCAAATCTACCGTCGCCAAATTAGTGGGAGGATTGTATCAAGCGCGATCGGGTCAAATTCTCTTCGACGGATTCTCCCGAACTTCCTTACCCCCATCTGTCCTGGCGAATTCCGTGGTGATGGTCGAACAAGAGGTTTTTCTGTTTGGGGGGACGGTACAAGATAATTTAACCCTTTGGGATGTCACCTTGCCGCGATCGCAAATCGTGCAAGCCTGTAAAGATGCCCTCATTCACGATGTCATTCTCGCGTTACCGGGGGGTTATAACGGCTTGTTGCAAGAAGAAGCAAAAAATCTAAGCGGGGGACAGCGACAGCGTTTAGAAATTGCCCGCGCCTTAACGACGGATCCTTCTATTTTGATTATGGACGAAGCAACGAGCGCCCTCGATTCGGAAACGGAAAAAGCGATCGATCGCAACATTCGCCGTCGGGGCTGTACTTGTCTAATTGTCGCCCATCGTCTCAGCACCATTCGCGATTGCGATGAAATTATTGTCATGCAAAACGGCAAGATCGCAGAGCGAGGCACTCATGAGGAATTATGGCAGGCAAAGAGGGTTTATGCGAGTTTGTTGGACTCTGGCAGTTAGGCGAAATTGTTCGACTGGCTCATCGCTTGGGAGTGAGGAATTTTTGATGGAGATATGCGATCGGTATTTAGAGGGAAAAAGTAGATAATAGAATTCTGTCATTTTGTGGAGGATATGCGGATGGCTGACGAAGAGCAGGTAGCGAGGTTGAAAAGGAGTGTGGAGGAGTGGAATCGCTGGAGGGAGGAAAATTTGTATGTCTGGGTTGACCTCAGTAACATCAATCTAAGAAATACCGATCTCAGCGCAGCCAACCTTAATAATGCTAACCTTAGAAACGCTAAACTCAGTGAAGCCGACCTGAGCGAATCCAATTTAAGTGATTCAGATCTTAGAGATGCCAAGCTCGGTGATATCAACCTCAGAAATGCCAATCTCAAAAATGCTAATCTTAGAAATGCCAATCTTAGAAATGCCAATCTTAGAAATGCTAACCTTAGAAATGCTACTGTTAATAGAGCCGATCTCTTCGGTATAGATCTCAGAAATGCAAATTGTAGTGAAGCAAATCTTAGTGAAACCGATCTTGGCAATGCAAATCTTAATAGTGCCAATCTCAGCGATACCAATTTCAGTAATGCCACCTTTGTCCAAACTCAAGCACTCCATACTAACTTTGAAGGTGCGACCCTAACAGGGGCTTGTATTCAGGACTGGAATATTAACAGCAAAACCAATCTCAATGGTGTGATTTGTGAGTATATTTACTTGGGAGATAATTTTATAAATCGCCGTCCTTCCGATCCCTCCAAAACCTTCGCACCCGGAGACTTTGCCCGACTGGTTCAGAAAGCACACGAAACTACCGATCTCATCTTCCGCAATGGTATTGACTGGCAAGCCTTCTCAAACTCATTTCAAGCACTCAAAACCGAGCAAATCAAAATCGAGGGGAGCGATCGCGCTTTCTCCGTCAGAGCCATAGAAAACCTAGACGACGGCTCGTTTGTTGTTCGTATCAACACCCCAAAAGATGCCGATAAAGCAGAGATAGAACGATCTTTTCGAGTTAAATACGATGCAGAATTGAAGCAGTTAGAGGGAGTGTATCGAGAGAAATTACAGGCTAGAGACGAACAGATCGAACAATATAAGCGGGAAAATACAAACCTATGGGAGTTGGCTAAACTAGGTGCAACACGAACGATTAATGTAGAGGTAACGGCGGTGGCAGATCAATCCAAATCAGATCGCACGATTAACATTAAAAACAATCAAATCAAAGGCTCGGGTTATAGCGAAAATATTCACGGCTCGGCTAATACCGAAGGAAATACCTATGTTAATGAAAACCCATCCCCAGATCTAGCCCGTGCATCCCAAGAAATCCAAGACTTACTCGCGCAACTGGAAAAGAGCAACCCCACCACAACAACCGACGAACAAATGGCAGTCGCGACAGAAGCTATCAAGCAGATTGAAAGTAATTCACCTCTCAGACAACGGGCGATCGCAGCCGCGAAAGAAGGACTTATGGGAGGACTGAAAAAAACGCTTATCGGTTCTGTGGTTGCGGGGGCGATCGAAGGCTGGACAAAAACGCAACAAAACCCCAAACCCAATGAAAAATGAGATCCGCCAGGGGTTTCAAATCCCAAAAAACTTTTTCAGCCAGTGCGATCGCCCGAACCATTTTGAATTTTGAATCGATCTACGGGCTAATTCAAAATACCTCGCAATTCCAACTCAAATCCTAATAAAACATCTTCTCCCGATAAGCGCTCGGGGGCTTCTAAAATCTCTACCTCTCGTCCTTGACGATAGATTTCAACGCGATTATTTTGCGGATCGAGCAACCATCCCAAACGCACGCCACATCTCATATATTCCTGCATTTTTTGTTGCACGCCCTGCAAACTATCCGTCGCCGATCGCAGCTCGATCGCGCAATCGGGAGCAAGGGGTAAAAATTGATTCGGTTGTAAATTTAAGGCTTCAATTCTCTCTCGTCGAACCCAAGACGCATCGGGCGATCGTTCCGCACCATTGGGGAGAATATAACCCGTAGAAGAATCAAACGCCAATCCCATCCCATCCTGCTCGCTCCAATTTTCCAAACGAGCCGTTAGTTTAGAATTGCGATTGCCGCTAATCCATCCCGTCGGTGGCATGATAATTAACTCTCCTTCTGCGGTGCGTTCCAATCTTAAATCGCGATTGTCTTGACAGAGTTGAAAAAACTGTTCGTGGGTGAGAGAGGCGATCGCTTGAATGTTAAGGGTAATCGCATTCATGGCTCGGGGAAGAAAAACAATTGTTCCCCATTGTATCAAGATTAGAACAAGGCAGAATGGGCGATCGCCAAGAAATCCCCTCCAGCTACCCTTCGCAAAGGCGGAGAATCCGCGATAACTGATAACTGATGACTGATAACTGATAAGATTGCATATGCTGTATTGGTAAGGCGGAATGGCTGAGACATTATTTTTCAATGCACTTCGAGATGCAACGGACGAAGAAATGGGACGGGATGAGACCGTCCTCGTCCTCGGAGAAGATGTGGGACATTATGGCGGATCCTATAAAGTCACAAAAGATTTGCATAAAAAATATGGTGACCTGCGGGTATTGGACACCCCGATCGCGGAAAATAGTTTTTGCGGCATGGCAGTAGGGGCGGCAATGACCGGGTTGCGTCCTATCGTGGAAGGAATGAATATGGGCTTCTTGCTCCTTGCCTTCAACCAAATCGCCAACAACGCGGGGATGTTGCGCTACACATCCGGCGGTAATTTTAAAATCCCCATGGTCATTCGCGGACCCGGTGGCGTGGGACGGCAACTCGGGGCAGAACATTCCCAACGCCTCGAGGCTTATTTCCACGCAGTACCCGGACTCAAAATCGTTGCCTGTTCTACTCCCTACAACGCGAAAGGACTCCTCAAAGCCGCCATCCGCGACGATAATCCCGTGTTATTTTTCGAGCACGTCCTTCTCTACAACCTGAAAGAAAACTTACCCGACTACGAATATTTATGCGCCCTCGATCGCGCTGAAGTGGTGCGACCCGGTAATGATGTGACGATTTTGACCTACTCCAGAATGCGCCACCACTGCACCCAAGCGGTCAAACTCCTCGAAAAACAGGGTTTAGATTACGATCCCGAAATTATCGACCTGATTTCCCTCAAACCTTTCGATATGGAAGCGATCGCTACCTCGATTCGCAAAACCCATCGGGTTATTATCGTGGAAGAGTGCATGAAAACCGGAGGCATTGCCGCAGAACTCTCCGCACTGATTAACGAACAACTTTTCGACGAACTAGATGCTCCGATCCTGCGCCTCTCCTCCCAAGATATTCCTACTCCTTACAATGGAACATTAGAACATCTCACCATCGTCCAACCCCCCCAAATCGTCGAAGCTATCCAAAAACTCATAACCGCACAGATATAGATTGGGTTGTTGGTTGTTGGTTGCTTGCACTGAGCGTTGCCGAAGTGTTGGTTGTTGGGCTGCTAACCCCTAAAATCTTCCTAATATCCTGACACTGGCTACCCAACACTCAATATCCAATTCCCGATTCCCTAAAAACTTATGCAAAAACAACGCGTTACTTTTGCGGTGATTATTGGGCTAGTGCTGGCCGCGATCGCCCTATTGACCCAATTTCCCCTCAATCAGGGGCTGGACTTGAAAGGAGGGGCACAGCTAACCCTACAAGTTCAACCTACCGAAGAAATTACGACGATTACCCAAGAAAATCTCACCGATGCCAAGCGGGTCATCGAAAATCGCGTCAACGGTTTGGGGGTGGCCGAACCCGTCGTCCAAACCGTCAACCCCGATAAAATTGTCGTCCAACTCCCCGGAGTTAGCGATCCCCAACAAGCCGAACGGGTTTTGGGAGAAACGGCACAACTAGAATTCCTCAACCAAAAACAAGGCACAGCAGGGCAATTGCCCATCGAAGTGCAATTACAACGGGTGGCTCAAATCGAACTGGAGAATCTCCAACAAGCGGAAGACTTAGATCTCGAAGCGATCGCAACCGCTAGAGAAGCCCTAGCCAATGCCAATGCGGTTATTTTCGATCTCTTTGAACCGACTGGGTTAACCGGGAAATCCCTCACCAATGCCCTCGCCGGCACCAACCCCGCCAACCAGTGGGAAGTGAACCTTTATTTTGATGCAGAAGGCGGACAACAATTTGCCGATCTGACCAAGGCGATCGCCGGAACCGGACGCAGCATCGGGATTTTCTTGGACGGTCGCTTAATTAGCTCTCCCACCGTCAGCGCAGAATATGCCGTGGATGGCATTACCGGAGGACGAGCCAGCATTTCCGGTTCTTTGGATTCTCAAGCCGCCGTTGAACTGGCCATCCAACTGCGCGGGGGGGCATTGCCTTTTCCCGTGGAATTAGTGGAAAATCGCACTGTGGGCGCGACATTGGGGCAGGATAGCGTTAACCGCAGTATTGTGGCTGCCGTTTCCGGCCTAGTCCTCGTCTTGATTTTTATGGTCATTTACTACCGCTTGCCCGGGGCGATCGCCGATGTGGCCCTAACCATTTATACCCTGCTGACCCTTGCCTGTTACGCCCTCGTCGGCGTGACCCTTACTTTACCCGGAATTGCCGGCTTTATCCTCAGTATCGGCATGGCAGTGGATGCAAACGTGCTGATTTTCGAGCGGACGCGGGAAGAATTACGCTCCGGTAAAACCCTGTATCGCTCCGTTGAATCGGGATTTTATCGTGCCTTCTCCAGTATTTTAGATGGCAACGTGACCACCTTAATCGCTTGCGTGGCCTTGTTTTGGCTGGGATCGGGATTGGTAAAGGGTTTTGCCTTGACCTTGGCGATCGGCGTTGCTGTTAGTATGTTTACTGCCCTAACCTGTAGCCGCACCCTCATGCTTCTAGTCGTCTTGGGATTTCCCAAAGTCCGTCAAAATCCCAATCTATTCTGCCCAAATTTACCCGAACCGCAGTAGGAAATAACTAATAACCAAAACTAATAACCAATAACCAAAATGCGACTGAATATTATCAAACAACGGGGGTTATGGTGGGGAATTTCAGCGATCGCCATTGTCATCAGCGCGATCGCCATGATATTTTCCTACACTCAACTCGGAGCGCCCATCCGACTGGGTTTGGACTTTGTGGGGGGGACTCGCTTGCAATTGTCCCTTGAATGCGTCGCTGCTGAAACTTGCACGGACGAGGATGCGATCGACGTAGGAGAAGTGCGAGACGTTTTAGGCACTCTCGACATGGAAAATAGCACCATTCAAGTACTCGAAGACTATACCCTCTCCGTTCGCAGTCCCACCCTCAGCGTGGAAGAACGCACCGCATTACAGGACGCACTCACCCAAACCTTGGGTGAATTCGACCCGGAAACCGCCCAGATCGATACCGTCGGTCCCACCATTGGGGAAGAATTGCTATCGGGAGGAATTCGCGCTCTCTTTGCTGCCTTTTTTGGGATCGTCGTTTATTTGAGTTTTCGCTTTCGTTTCGATTACGCTATTTTTGCCATTGTTGCCCTCTTTCATGATGTCTTGATTACGGCGGGACTCTTTGCCATTTTGGGCTTAACCCTCGGCAATGAAATTGATAGTTTATTTTTAGTTTCTCTGTTGACAATTATTGGATTTTCCGTCAATGATACGGTGGTTATTTACGATCGCATTCGCGAAACCAGCCAAATCCAAGAAGGCGCATCTTTTGCCCAGATTGTCGATGATGCCGTCAATCAAACTCTAGGGCGATCGATTAACACCACGATTACCACGGTGTTGCCCTTAGTCGCAATTTTCTTTTTTGGTGGGGAAACCTTAAAATTCTTCGCCCTTGCCTTAATCTTGGGCTTCATCTTTGGTTCTTATTCCAGTATTTTTATTGCCAGTACCCTGTTAGCATGGTGGAGAGAAAGACAAGAGACGCAACAAACCGATGAATCGATTTCTGAAACAGTCTCTTAGATTTCTCAATTAGATTTCTCAATTAGATTTCTCAATGGGATCGTATTAATTCGCAATGTGTAACCCGAGTAGTAGCGATCGATGAATCGAGATCTTTGGACGGAATTAGAACCGCATTGCAAACAAAAAGTCCAGCGCTTGCACGAGTTAATGGTTTATTTGCGGTGGCTCGTCGTACTTTTCTGTTGGTGTATCTTCGCACCGATTTCTCTTTGGTCTTTACGAGAAGAACTAACCTTAATTGGCGAGCATTTTACCTGGTCTGCCGTCCGATATACCATTATCTTTAATCCTTTAGAAATCGTACTTTTGGCACTTTGCATCGGTATGACGACAGGCGTTTTAGTTTGGCAAAGCCGTAATATTCTTTGGGGGATGCCTCCCCCATATCAAAAACGCTTGCAACAACAAGTTAGAAAAATTGAGGCACGAGGTAAAACCCATCCTTTATGGAATTGGCTCGAACCATAAAATTTCCGACTCCGATCGCTTTTTTGAATTTACTAAGGTCATTAATGATGAATATTCCCGATAGCTTGTTGGAAGAATTACGAATTTATTTAATGATGCAAACTGAAGCTAACGATGCCGAAGCACAATATTTACTTTATCGTTTGGATGAATTAAACAAAATGCGAGAAGATCCCATAGAAACGGCAAAATTGATCGTTCCCCCCCCCGGAGAGGAATTGCGATGCTAACGCTATATTACGATCTGGTAAAGGATACGGGTTACCCAGTTTCACTTGAATCAGA
>JBCCVR010000033.1:0-42812 GCA_039194995.1 Cyanobacteria bacterium P01_E01_bin.42
GTGCGACCCCGCGTCGGCGAAAGACGCAAGGGAACGCGCACTGTTGGGGGGACTGGGGGGGAGACCGCCCCCCCAAAACTTCGGGTTCTCAGAGTAACCTTGATAACCGTCATAACTGGTGTTTTACCCCACGAACTTCAAAATAAGTTTTCCAGATTGCAGTTCTTTGACTAAGCCAAACCCACTAATTTCTCACTGAGTTCCCACATTTTCTTAGCTTTAACATCATCGCTACCTTCAGCAGAAAGTTCCTGTACAAAGGCTTCTCGCCCCGCTTGCTGGCGGTTTCCCCAACTCCAATGCACCCCCGATTTGGTAAAACTGCGATCGGCGACGACTTCTGCGAGGCGTTCCCCCGCGAGTGCCTGAGTGACGTACCCCCCGGTAATATTCTTCTGAAACCAAGGGAAAATCGTGCGAAAGAGAGGAAAATGATTGCGGAAAAGGGGCGTATCGGCAACGCAACCGGGATAGAGAGAACTGATAACAATTCCCGTCGTAGTGTGATAACGGCGATGTAACTCCCGGGCAGTGAGCATATTACAGAGCTTGCTATCTTTATAGGCTTTCCCTGATTTGAATTTTTTGCCATCGATCATGGCGATCGGTTCCTTAAATCCGTCCTCAAATCCTTGTAAATCTCCCAGATCCGGCGGTGCGGGGATGGGGATTTTACCCCCCAATTCTTTCCGATTTGCCGTGACAGTGCCTAAAATAATTAAACGCTTGGTCGCAACAGGCGATCGCCGCAAATCCTCGAGCATGAGATTGCAGAGTAAGAAATGCCCGAGGTGATTCGTTGCGACGCTTAATTCGTAGCCGTCGGGACTGCGGAGAGGTTCTTTTAAGAGGGGTAAATAAACCGCCGCATTGCACACGAGAGCCTCAAGCGATCGCCCGCTTTCGCGAAAGGTTTTGACAAATTGACGCACGCTCTCCAAAGAAGCGAGGTCGATTTCCATCACGGTATAATTTTCTTCAGGAATCTGCAAATCTTGTGCGGCTTTCTTCGCTTTGATGACATCCCGACAAGCCATCACGACCTGCCAACCTTTTTGCGCCAGTGCTTTTGCTCCATACAATCCGACTCCTGAAGAAGCACCCGTAATAATTGCCGTCGATTGCCAAGTATCTCCCATGCTCGTGAAGCTCCGTTAACCATCCATAAACTGTTTCAAAAGTCTACATCACCCGAAGCAGTGGGAAATCTAGGCGGGAGGAATTTGTAATATTTCGCTAATTTAGCGATCGCGATGAGTGCATCGACTCTACAATTCCGCCATAATCACCGCACGATAGGGAACAACCCCGGATTCCTTGCTTTGCAAGCATCGAGCCACGCCGCGAGAAAAATCGAGGGTGCGCGGATGAATATAAGGACCGCGATCGTTAATGCGGATAATCATCGTTTCTTGGTTTTCCAGATTCGTTACCTTGAGATAGGTATTAAAAGGTAAGGAGGGATGGGCGGCGGTAAAGGCTTCTTGGTCGTAGGTTTCCCCATTCGCAGTCAGGCGACCATGGAAATAAGGGCCGTACCAAGAGGCTAGTCCTCGAAATTCTCGGGGGGTTTCCGTAATTTGGTACATTTGCTGCTGCGCTTCTGCCAATCTCAAAGGCTTTACCTCCAAAGCCGTGCGAATGGAATTGACCCAGTTAATGAGTAATAATTCTATGTTTTCGTCATTTGCGATCGCAAAAGAATCATCGAGAATAAAGAGTAAGCGATCGCCCATCATCGCGGCGGGATACTTGCCTAAAATGGTCGGTCGGATCGAAGCGGGATCGAAATCGGGATCGGTCAGAACCCCTTGCAAGCGAGAGGCAATCAGGCGTACTTGTTCGGGATCGTCTAACGCGATCGCAACTTTACCATCAATCAAAATGCGATATTCTTGCGCCTCGAGATCCGGTTCTTCTCGTGCCTGAAAGGTGGGAGAATACCAAACATTCACCAAATGGGACTGCGATCGGGGAGCTTGGGGTTTTGGGGAAAGCGGGGGATCGATTTCCACCGAGGCAAAAGAAACCCCCTTGGGCGTTTCTGAATCCGACCAATCAAAAATACTTTCGACAACGTTTGCCAGTCGTCCGCGCAAATGCAAACCGGATAATTGCGTTTCGGGGCGATCGACTTCGGGAACTTCCGGTAATTGAGACCATTGTTCGGTTCTATTGGTCGAGACGGGGCAAAAAGTGCGTTTTGAAGTGTCTTCCCAAGCAACCTTTTTACTGGCCAATCGCCAAGGTATGACCTTGACTGCCTGCTGGGTACGATTCCCAGAGCCGTATTCTAGAGAACGTCCCAATACGGCACCCGACGCTAAAGACGTATCGGCCAAGGCGATCGCCTGACCGATACTGCTTGTATTGCCAACTGACGCAAAAGCACGGCTTCCCCTGCCAGACAGTGGCAAACTGGGCAGGGAAACCAGAACAATCCCCAAAAAAGAGGTGACCCAAGAAGTTTTTAGAGAGAACATGAGCGGTAACTCCTGCCATTAAGCACGCGGATTCCGAAAGCGACTCTTAGTATACAAAAATTTCGGGATCGGTGTTGAAGGAATTTGGGATCGCGACCCCCCATCCCCCCAACGCCCCTAGATTATAAGCAGATTTGCCCAGCAGAATGATAAGTTATAGTGACTAAAATCGTTCATTTTGATAATTTTCAAAAAATGTCTGCGGGAATTTTTTACATTGTTGATGTCTTTGCCATCGATCGCTATACGGGGAATCCTTTAGCAGTTTTTGTGAATGCTGAAGGTTTAAGCGGTCTCGAAATGCAGGCGATCGCCAAAGAAATGAATTATTCGGAAACGACATTTATCATGGGAGAGAGGCAAAGCGATCGCGGCTATCCCGTGCGAATTTTTACTCCCAAGAAAGAATTGCCTTTTGCCGGGCATCCGACCCTTGGAACCGCCTACATTTTACAGCAATATGTTACCCAAGAGCGGCAATCGTCCCTCGCCCTCAATCTCAAAGTCGGACAAATTCCCGTTACGGTAGAACTGGGAGAAGACGGCGAAGAATTATTTTGGATGAAGCAAAATACACCGACATTTCAGCAGGAGCTATCGCCCCAGAGTCTTGCGGAAGTTCTCTCATTGCCATCCGATGCGATCGATCGCAATTTTCCCATCCAAGAAGTTTCCACGGGCGTACCTTTTATTATTGTCCCCTTAAAAGAACATCAGCCTCTCAAGCAGATTAAAATTAGAAAAGAAGAATATTTTGCCTTAATTGAAAACACGGAAGCCAAGGCAATTTTAACATTTTGCCCGGAAACCAACTTCCCCGAAAATCAATTGAGCGTCCGCGTCTTTTGCGACGCATTCGGCATTCCCGAAGATCCGGCAACAGGAAGCGCAAATGGTTGTTTGGCAGGATATCTGGCACAATACGGTTACTTTGGCGATCGCCCTTTGGATATTCGCGTCGAGCAGGGTTACGAAATCGATCGCCCCTCGCTACTCTTTTTAAAAGCCACAAAAACCCAGCAAACCATTGATGTATTCGTCGGTGGCAAAGTCATTGAAATTGCCAAAGGAGAATGGAGCTAATTTTTATCGGTTAATTTTGAATTGATTGTGACGCTTTCAAAATTGTCAGAGCAACTTCTCAAATTGGTTTTGCGTCTTGCCGAAAGAATAACAACAGAGAAAACTTTCCGGATCGGAACTGGATTATTGCGGAAGTTATAAACGTTTAGCGAAAGAACCGATCTCGATCGCTGCCGTTCTCGGTTGCAATTTTTTCTCATTCCTATTATTAATCTATCCCATGAAAGCAAATTGGTTTTTCTTGGGCGCGATCGCTGCGGGTGCAACTTTAAATTGTGCCTCGGCTGCGGATGCGGCCCAACTCGTTTCGTGGCAATTCGATGCCCGAGAAAACCGCTTAATTTTTAACACGGATACGGGGGTTCAACCCAGTGCCAAATTCATCGGTAATCCCGATCGCTTGGTTATCGATTTACCCGGTACGCGATTGGGACAAGGAACGATGAATCGTCAGATTGGCGGCGCGATCGCCAGCATTCGGGCGGGTCAATTCAAGTTTCAAACGGCGCGCTTAGTAGTAGAGTTGGCAGAGGGATATACCATCGATCCCCAGCAGGTAAAATTTGTGGCGAGAACTCCCAATCAATGGATCGCCCAACTTCCCGATCCCATCGCGAGATCGCCTCAACCTATCCGCGAAACGCCCCGAGGCAATCCTGACTTTCAAATTACCCGCAACGGTTTATTTCTGCGCTTGAACGGTCAAACACCTACAGTTAGAGTCGATCGCAGTGAGGATCGCCGTCAAATTTACATTCATCTCGACGGGGCAAAAATTGCCGCTCCCCAACGCCAACCCGTGAATCGCTATGGTGTGAGCGATATGGCGATCGAACAAGTTACCCTCACTCTCGCGCGCCTCACTTTAAATATTTCTCCCGATAGTCCCGACTGGAAAGCAAGTGTAAGTTCGCGAGGATTGGCGATCGTTCCCGAAGTCGGCCAAGCCTTGCGGGAAGACAGTCCCACCCCAGAAAATAGCTATCCCGTCGCCAGCCAGCCCCTCCCCCGTCCCGAAGTGAACATTCCTCGTACGGTGAGCATTCCCGTACCCAAGCCACCGCCTGCGGTTCGTCCTCCCGTGACTCCCGCCCCCGCACCGACGAGAAGAACGCCTAATACGAGAGTTTCTGTCACGATCGATCCCGGACATGGAGGACGAGATCCCGGCGCGATCGGCGTGGCAGGTTTACAAGAGAAAGATGTGATTTTGCCAATTTCTCGAGAAGTGGCGCAGATTTTAGAAAGTCATGGCGTGACCGTGCGGTTAACGCGCAGAGACGATCGCTTTATTTCCTTATCGGGACGGGCACAAATGGCCAACCGGGCGGGATCGGATATCTTTGTGAGCATTCATGCCAATTCAGCCGGACGTTCTCGACCTCAAGTGAATGGCGCGGAAACATTTTATTATGCCACCGGTCGCCGCTTGGCCCAAAATATCCAAAATCGCATGATCCGGGATACAGGCATGAAAAATCGCGGGGTCAAACAGGCGCGGTTTTACGTCCTGCGCAATACTGCCATGCCTGCTGCTTTAGTTGAGGTGGGTTTTGTGACGGGGCGTTCCGATGCGGCAAAATTATCGAGTCCTCAGTTTCGCAGCCAAATGGCACAGGCGATCGCGAATGGTATTCTCGACTATATCGGACGTTAGAATCAAATTGCAACTGAATTAAGCGATCGAGGGATGGTGAGGAAGCCTCGACATCCCTCGACCAAAACAAATGTAAAGGATACGGCTTCAGAAACTTTACGAAAGAAGAATAAATTTACCAAAAAAATTAACAATTGCCATCGCTCCCATCCTCGAAAATAGAGCTATGCCCCCTTTCCAAGATGCAATGTTAGAGCATGATGTTATTATCGTCGGCGGCGGACTTGCAGGCTGCCGCGCTGCCCTAGAAATCAAACGGATCGACCCGAAAATTGATGTGGGTTTGGTCGCCAAAACCCACCCCATCCGATCGCACTCCGTCGCCGCACAAGGGGGCATCGCCGCCAGTTTGAAAAATGTCGATCCCGATGACACTTGGGAAGCCCACGCCTTCGATACCGTCAAAGGTTCTGACTACCTCGCCGATCAAGATGCAGTCGAAATCCTCACCAAAGAAGCGCCCCAAGTCATCATCGATCTCGAACATCTGGGGGTTCTTTTTTCTCGCCTCGAAGACGGACGCATCGCCCAACGGGCCTTCGGGGGACATTCTCACAAACGCACCTGCTACGCTGCCGATAAAACCGGCCACGCCATCTTGCACGAATTGGTAAACAACTTGCGCCGCAACAACGTGCAAATTTATGATGAATGGTACGTCCTGCAACCCATCCTCGAGGAAAACGAAGCGAAAGGCATTGTCATGTATCGCCTGCTGGATGGAAGCATCGAAATTGTCCGCGCAAAAGCCGTCATGTTTGCAACGGGAGGATATGGGCGGGTTTTTAATACTACTTCTAACGATTTTGCCTCCACTGGCGACGGTTTGGGGATGTGTGCAAAGGCGGGACTGCCCCTCGAAGATATGGAATTCGTGCAATTTCACCCGACCGGATTGTATCCCGTCGGCGTGCTGATTTCCGAGGCCGTGCGGGGAGAGGGAGCATATCTGCGAAACAGCGAAGGGGTTCGGTTTATGGAAAACTACGCCCCCAAACAAATGGAACTCGCCCCTCGGGATATTACCTCCCGGGCGATTACTTTGGAAATTCGCGCCGGACGGGGCATTCATGCCGATGGGAAGGCGGGAGGGTCTTTCGTCCATCTGGACTTGCGCCACATGGGAAAAGAAAAAATCATGAGTCGCGTCCCTTTCTGTTGGGAAGAGGCCCATCGTTTGGTGGGAGTCGATGCCGTTACGGAACCCATGCCCGTGCGTCCCACCGCACATTACTCGATGGGGGGCATTCCCGTCAATACCCAAGGACGAGTGCGGCGGAGTGGTAGCGAACTCGTAGAGGGCTTTTTTGCGGCGGGAGAATGCGCCTGTGTTTCGGTTCACGGTGCTAACCGCTTAGGGAGCAATTCTCTCCTCGAATGCGTGGTTTATGGGCGCAAAACCGGGGAAGCGATCGCCCATTACGTCGCCGATCGCAAGATGCCTGTTTTCGATGCCCAAACCTACCGCGATCGCGCCCGAGAGCGCATGCAAGGTCTCCTCAACCAAAAAGGGACGATTCGCATCGGCGAGTTGCGATCGCAGTTCCAAGACTGTATGAGCGAACATTGCAGCGTTTTTCGTACGGAAGCAATCATGAAAGCCGGGCTGGAAAAACTGCAAGAATTAAAGGGCAAACTATCGCAAGTTTATCTCGACGATCGGGATTTATGTTGGAATACCGAGTTAGTGGAGGCGCTAGAATTGCAAAATTTGGCGATCGTCGCGGAAACGATTCTCACTTCCGCCTTATACCGAAAAGAGAGTCGAGGGGCGCATTCCCGCGAAGACTATCCCAAGCGAGACGATGGCAATTTTCTCAAGCATTCCCTCGCCTACTATTCCCCCGCAGGAATTGATGTGAAGTATATGCTCGTCGTGATTAATCGCTTTGAACCCAAAGAACGGAAGTATTAAGCGGTTCAAGAGTCAAGTCCTACCGTGTTTTAACCCCGTTCATCAAACCTTGTATAAAACCCTCCGTATTTAATCCAATACTGTTTGAGATCGTGATGGGGAGTGAGTAGACTTGCCTTAGCACGATATAGAATCACTTGTCGGTGATTGCCCATCCAAACTTTTTTGAGGGGTTCGACAGTAATTAAAGTGCCGCCTAGTATTTCGACACATTCGGTAAAGCGTTCGATGGTTGAATATTCAAGCGTGTCGAATAAAAAAAAGTTACCCGAACAGATTAAATGTCGGCTGCGAATCCAGCACTGCATCTTTTTTTCGGCCTTAGGGGGCAACATCGTTCTTTTTACGGGGTTTTCAATGGATTTATGCTAATTTTTCCGGGATTTCGCTGGCAAAACTGCGGTCTTTGGCAAAAACCAACGGACCCTCTGCCGAACCCCACACCTGTTCGTTGGTGTCGATATCAAAACCGCGATCGCGGCTGATCCAAGTCGTCGCGCTTAACTCCACTTCACTGACTAGATAAGTTTGACGGCCATTGCGAGAAATTAAGCATTCATTGCCGGGTTCGACTTTACCAAAAAAGCGATCGCCGTCCCGAGAGAAGACCATCGAACACCCATAGCGACGCTGCAAGCATTGGGGGGTAATGGTGGCTAAAATATCGGGTTCTCTCGATGCCCCCGCATAGAGCATGGGATCGTCGAGACCATAATTTTCGATATAAATATCCCCTTCGCGATCGACGAGGCAATGCACGCCTTGGCGATAGGGGCTCCACAGATCGTAATCGTAAACCTGCTCCGAATAAAAGCCAATTCCGGTAAAAAAGTCCCACGCTAAAGGGCGGAACAAAATGCGAATGTGGGCGTATTGGGTTGGATTGTCCCAAGCCTGTTTTTGATTGCTAAATTCCCCGGCCATCCATTGGGCGAGGAGGAGTAAGTCAGAGTTCAAAACACAAAATTAAACAATTCAATTGATTTTTACGAGCTTTCCAACGAACGAATTTCTGAAGCAAAGGAAGCCGTTACGATTCCTTTCCCATCGCTGGTTTTAATCAAAGAAACGCGAAAGCGTAAATTCGGCGTACCGAACCAAATTTTCTCTTCGGCGGCGGCGCGATCGTATTCGGTTTCGAGAATAAACGTTTCCTCGTCGGTGATCCGATAGCGGCCGATCGCCTCAATGGTTTCCGCATAGCCCTGCGATCGCAGGAGTAGCCCAGCGTTGGGGCGATCGCGATCGGGTACGGGTACGAGAATGCAGCTTCCTGCCATTGTCTCCTCTTCATCCCAATCCGATTCCCCCTCCCATTCCATTTTAAAGGGAGTTGCGATCGCATTGGGGTCGACTTTGGAAGATTTGCACAACTCGATTACGTTGGGATCGTCAGAGGCTAAAGCGCTAATATCAATCGTGGAACGAACTTCCTCAAAATGCTGAAAGGCCAAATTGTGGCCGCTTCGCTGCGATCGCCACCGACCGAATGAAGCTCGAACGAATTCATCAATATTCATCAAAATTTTTGCAGATTGCAGAGCAAGGGTTGCACGAGCAATTTTTTCTCAGATAAACGAGCAATCTTCACCTGCATTAGAATGAAGACTGCTCGAAAGCGTCGTTAGGGAGATTAACAGATTTAAAGCGACATTTTCAGTTTCTCCGAAATTGGCTTAAGCAACTTCAGTAATAGCAAGAATTTTGCCGCCCATTTTGTGAATGCTCTGAATGCGTTGGGAAAGCTGGTCGTAGTTCACTTCATAAGTTGCATTACTGCGTTTCATTACAGGAGTCGTCCCACCTTTACTCACTTTAATACGGAAGCGCTTGTTAGGATTTCCCGTTGCCCCAATCTTGGCGGGTTCTTTAATCGCTGTCGGGAAATTCGCACCCAAAGCACCGATCAACTGAGCGGACTTACCGCTATCGTGACTGGCTGCACCGCGCATTAAGGCAAACATCCGATTAAAGCCCTCATTTTTAATGCCCACTTGGGTTGAGGTGCTGCGAGCATAGGGGACGATATTCTCGCCAAAATTGAGGAGATATTCGTCACTGTTGATGTAGGAAGCAATTTCTGCCGCATAACCCCGTTCGTTATACGTTTGCACGTGTTCGGTAATTTCGCTTTGATCGAGGGGAGGACGACCTAAAAGATGTTTGAAATTGAGTTCGATAAATCGATATTGAGAACAACTCGAGAAAAACAGAGATTGATAAAGTTCGGATTGAGCCACCAACATCACAAATTGACGGACGGAAATATCGCCATTGCGAAGCATAGATTCTCCACTTTCAAAGCGATCGCCTTCTAAGATATGCTGATTGCCGAGAACTTGTTTGTAAACGGCTCGAATGACGATTTGTAAATCTTCTTCAGTAAAATTGGGACGCAATTCAACGGGATCGGAATCAATAGCCCATAAAGACACGATCTTTTCTCCTTGTTGCAGAATGTGTTATTGAGGTTTTTTATTTTTGATTAACATCGAGTCCTTAGTAACCCAAGGCAGTAACTCGAAGCTACTCAACTCGAAGCCACTCCAATAACCCAAGGCTGCCAAGGACTCAAACAAGATGCTCGAAAGAATTACTCGAAATACAGGTCTCGCAATCCAGATTTTACTCTGTGCGATCGGCAAGACTTTAGTTAATTTCGGTAATGCTGACGATTGTTCCGCTACTGCGATTGATTCGCTGGATTTGCGGAGTCATTTTGCTACCGGAAACAATGTATTCGGTAGTGCTGCGACGACGACGCTTGCTGTCAAATTTACCACCTTTGACCACGATTTTAAACATTTTTTCCGTGGCATCTTTATAGCCGCCCAAACGTCCGCCGGATAGGGGGGGTTTGATAGAGCTGGTGCTATTCGTGGCAATCGCTTCGACCAATTGGGAAGATTTCGTTGCATAATCTGCTTCTGCGGGTCCGCGAAAGACGGAAAACATGCGATTGTAACTCACTTGTTTCCAACCCACTTGGGAACTCGCACCGCGATAGTAGGGAACGATATTTTCGCCAAAGCTGGCTTCATATTCTTCGCTATCGATGTAGGAATCGATTTCTGCCTCGTAGCCTTCTTCGATGCAGCGACGGATATGCTCGGAAACTTCGCTTTGCTCTAAAGGAGCGCGTCCCAAGAGGTGTTTGAAGTTTAATTCGACAAAACGATAGGGAGCGGAAGTTTCAAAGAAGCGAGCGCGATACATCTCGGATTTCGCAACGGCTCGCACGAATTCCCGCACGGTAAAACTGCGATCGCACAGTTGCGATTCTGCACTCGTCAAGCGTTCGCTTTCCATCATGTGAGGATTGCCCAGAACTTGACGATAAACGGCTCGAATGACCGCTTGTTCTGCATCAGAACCGCTCGTCGGCCAGAGTTCGATCGGTCCGTCCGCGAGGTAATCAATCCCAAATTTAACAGCAGGTGCTGTACTAACCATTTTTGTTTGTCCTTAACTTTGTTAAAAAATTTCTTGGTTATTGGTTATTGGTTGTTGGGATACAAACAACAAACAACAAACCACTTTACAACGGTGTAATGCTGGAAATTACGCCACCCTGCCGATGAATGCGCTGATATTCTTGAGATAGGCGATCGAAGGGAACGATATAAACTTTGTTGCTGCGACGGAATTGAGATACCCGATTGACAGTTTTGGAGCGATAGCCCGTGACTTCAATGCGGAAGACTTTCCCTTCGTCGCTTGCACCGGCACCATGACGAGTCCGAGCGCCGATCGGCGGCTCTTGGAAAGACCAGCCAGAGGTTCCGCCCGAGGGGGGAACCACAGCAACGGGCGTTTCTTGAATGACTAATTTATTCAACGCCGGACTCTTGCCAGAGAGACTGCCTTTAAAGTCGCTGCTCGAAGCACCCCGCAAAAGTTGGAACATATGGGTAAAGCCCACCATTTTCTTACCCGTTTGGGTTTTATAGCCTTGGAAGAAAGGAACGGTATCTTCGCCGAAGACTTCTTGATACTCGTCGCTATCGAGATAAGAATCGATATCGGCTTCAAAGCCTTCTTCATCAAGGATTTTGCTGTGGGCTTTCATCTCTTCAAAGCCATCGGGAGCGCGTCCGAGGAGGTGTTTGAAGTTCAACTCAACCGAACGATAGCGCGGGCAGGTATCGAAAAACCGCGAGCGATAGAGTTCGGATTTGGCAACGCGACGCACGAATTCCCGCACGCTGATTTCGCCAAGTTTGAGTTGGGATTCGGGAACGACGAGACGCTCGCTTTCCATCACATAGGCATTGCCTAAAACTTGCCGATAAACGGCTTTGATGGCGGTTTCTGCGTCTTCGTTGGAACGTCCCGGCCACCACTCACAAGGTGGTGTATCTTCATAAAGAGCAACCCCGAGTTGGGATGCGGGTCCAAAAACCATGTAAATCTCTCCTTCTTAAATCGCCCCAAATGACAAGGGGTTAGGGCAATCATATCGGGCAAAGGTCGCAAAATGAGAAAAATTAAAAATTTGTAACCTTTCGTCAAAGAACGTTTTTTTCATCCCCATCTGAGATATCTGCGTTGTTCTACAACCTACCAATCATCATCATCTTCTACCTTATTTTCGAGTCGAGAAATTGCCACGGCGATCGCCTTTTTCACCCCTTCTTCGGGTTCTCGCTGCCCTGCGGCTTGCAAAGGCTCTAAGATGGAGCGATCGCCCAATTTCATCAGCGCAAAGGCAACATTTTTTCGTACTTCCCCCTCTCCATCTTCCAAGCAAGCTAACAAAGTTGCAATGACTTCGGGGGACTCATCTAGTTGACTTAAAGCCGTGGCCGCTTCAGCCCTTACCATTGCTTCCGAATCTTGTAAAGCGGCAATTAATAAATCTAAACCCTTTGCATCTTTAGTTTCTTGGACGAGATTGCCAATTGCCCCGGCGATCGCGCTGCGAACTTCCGCAGAATCGGCGGTAATTCCTTCGTATAATTGTTCTTTAACTTCCGCGCCCATAAAAGCCAACGCCCAAGCTGCATGACCTTTGATACTTTGAGGGTGTTCGGAAGAGGCGACGATCTCGAGTAAAATCGGGACGGCTTGTTCCCCCATACGAGCTAGAGCGCCTGCCGCCGAGCCTTTCACGACGGTATCTTCATCATAGAGCAGCGCGCGAATGAGGGTAGGGATGGAGGAGGGATCGGCAATGAGGGTAACGGTTTTACCGCTCGCCCGCCGCACCACAGGATTAGAATGATGTTCGAGGGCTTGCAATAGAAAAGGAAGGGCGGGTTTGCCAATTTTCCCCAAGGTCTCGGCAATGGTTAAGCGCACCATGCCGCGAGAGTCGGCGAAACCCTCTACCATTTGTTTGAGGGTTTCTCCATCATTTGGATCGAATGTTTGTCGTGCGAGTTGTTGGGATACTGTTTCGATGAGCGCATCCGTTGCTTCGGGTTTGGGAGTTTCCGATGGGGTTGGGGGGTTGGGCGTGCCAGTCATAGCCGATCGTTTCATTGCTTGCACTTTCAAGTTTTGACCATCGGGCAACCGATTGTCAAAGAAATTGAGCGATCTCAACGATTGGTAAAGTCTCGCTCCTACGTCTTCTCAGATGGCATCACGGCTGGTACACTGGGAAGGCATTAATGCAATGATGGAAGGCTCGATCGCGATCGTCAGAAATTGTGCCGCTTTAAAGTGCTTTATAGATTTTTTATACAGCCTAGCGAGTGGCTGAATTGTGAAATTAATTTTTGTAGCGTCCGAGTTTTCCGATTGGATTTCAAGATTTTTAACCTTTTTTAACTTTTTTCAACAAAATGTTCGCGTTACGCGAACGAAAATAACAATGATTAACTTTATTTCACCCACGATCGCCCAAGCCACTCGTTTGGGGGTGAGCGCGTATCAAGACACCAATCCTATCGAATTGCGATCGAATGCTTCGGAAACCGATGTGGAAATGGTAATTCGAGCCGTTTATCGCCAAGTATTGGGCAATGCTCACGTGATGGAAAGCGAGCGACTCGTCGTGCCCGAATCTCAATTAAAGCAAGGGGATATTCGCGTGCGGGAATTCGTGCGCGAAGTGGCTAAATCAGAACTTTATCGTTCTCTATTTTTCTATAATTGTTCTCGCTTGCGGGCGATCGAACTCAACTTCAAACATTTGCTTGGTCGCGCTCCGGAAAGCTATGAAGAGATTCTCGAAAAAACTCATTTACTAGATGAGTTTGGCATTGCAGCCGAAATTGATTCTTATCTCGATAGCGAAGAATACGAGCGAGTTTTTGGCGAAAATATCGTCCCCTATTATCGAGGCTATAAAACCCAACCCGGTAAAAATATGGCCGGTTATACCCACTTTTTCTCCCTCGCGCGAGGTTCGGCTAGTAGCGATGCCAGCTATTACAATAAAAGTGTATCGCGTCTTACTAAAAACTTACTGGCCGATCGCCCGAGCGCAATCACTCTATTGCCAAAAATAACGTCTTACATCGCGCCAATTTATCGACCAACTCCTCCCCCAAAACCCTTTTTATCCCCGCAAGCACTTCGAGAACAAGCAAGAAATGAAGCGCTGCAAAGTCGATATCAAGCCTTTGAGGAAATCCCTCCCCTTGCAGTTTATCCCGATACTTCCGAAGCCGATCTCGATGTCATTATCCGAGCCACTTATCGTCAGGTTTTCGGGAATGCTCACATCATGGAAAGCGAGCGTTTAGTCGTTCCCGAATCCCAATTCAAACGAGGAGAATTAAGCGTGCGAGAGTTCGTGCGTCGGATAGCCAAATCAGAATTATATCGCTCTCGTTTCTTCGATAATTGTTCGCGCTATCGTTCTATTGAATTGAATTTCAAACATCTTCTCGGTCGCGCTCCTGATGACTACTCGGAAACGAAAGCCAAGAGCAAAATTCTCGATGAAGAGGGCTTTGAAGCAGAAATCGATTCCTATCTTGATAGTGACGAATATCAAGAGATCTTTGGCGAAGATACAGTGCCATTTCCGCGAGGCTACAGAAGCCAAACGGGCGGAAAACTGTTGGGCTTCCTGAATAGCTTGCAACTCCAGCCGAGCAATTCCAGCAGCGACAAGGACAATCAATTCAAAGTAGCTGAAGCAATTATGGGAGATATTCCCTTTGGAGAACGCAAGCCGACGGATATCAAAAAATTATTGGCTTGGGTTCTGCGACCGCAGATCCTACCGAGTTTGCAAATTCTGCCAACAGATACGCGTTCCGAGGACTATCAAAACCTGCAACGTCAATGTGACGAACAAGCAGAAGTCTTAGAAACGTTGCAAAAACAACTATCCGAATTGCTTCCTTTTGCCTCTTTGGAGTCTAGCGTAACCAGCACTTGGGAAACCCTCGCGCCTTCTGCAAATACGAGTTTCCCGGCTGCATTGGGAGTGACGATCGCAGCGACCAACACGCGATCTGCAAGTTACGACGATCTGCAAGCATTATCCGAACAACAGGCGATCGATATTACCGCACTACGGGAGAAAATTGCCGATGCGCGGCGTTTGGCAACTGTTGGCAATGCTCGCTTGAACAAGTGGCGCTCTCGCGTGTTTAATGGCTAAAAGGTGACAGGAGAGGGAACGGGAACGGAAAGTCCTTGCTTTTCTCTCCTCCCATCCCCACTTCTTACGTTTTCCTCCTCATCCCACTCCTCCAACCAACATGGATCGACGATTTTTCAATATGTTTCCGGGGCTGACAGAAGAGAAGGCGATCGCCATTCTCAGAACGCCTTTGGCCGAATTGGAAGACCCTTCCGAGCTTTATATTGCTGCCTCTCACCTCATTAATTTTCCGTCGGAGGCATCCATCGATGCTTTAATCCATATCATTGGCGATCGCAATCCAGAACAAGCACACCACATCGCGCGGCGCAAAGCGATTGAAAGTTTGGGACGCTTGGATGCAAAAAGAGCGATTCCCATCATTCGCGCTTGCTTGCAGGAGAGCGATCGCTATATGGTCGAAAATGCAGTTTGGGCGATCGGCGAGATTGGCACGGAGGATGATGAAATTAAAGAAGAAATTGCCGACTTATTGAACAAGCCAGAACAAAGCTATCGCGTTATTCTTCAAACCCTTGCTAAATTTGACTATAAACCCGCCCTCGATCGCATCAAGCAACATCTCGACTCTGGGGACGAACTGACTGCAACGGCAGCTATTACAGCTTCCTGCCATCTCTCGGGGGATTATGCTCCGATGGAAAAGGTGGTGGCGTTTTTACAACATACCAACGTCACCGTAAGACGCGCCTGCATTCAGGATCTCATCGATGCCAAATTTTTCCAAGCCATTCCCCAAATTGCACGCTGTCCGGTTTCGATCGCCTTTCGCTTGCGAGGAATTCGCCTCCTAGCAGAGAGTGGCTTAGCTTCGGGAGAAATGACCTTTGCAGAGTTGGAACCCATTTGCGATCGTATCATCCGAGATTATCCCGGAGACTTAGAATTTGTACACGAGTACGACCAACCCCCGAGCCTAGAATTTGTCCTTAACGAGTTATATCATACCGATTTCGGGCGGTGCTATCTGGCCAGTCAAACCCTTCTCGATCGCTACTCGGAACAAGCCGGAACAGTCCTCAAAGAAACCTACGATAAGGAGGGGCATAATGACTATGGCGCTCACTATCACATCATTAAATTATGGGGATGGTTGCAATATCTGCCCGCTTACGACACGATTGTTGAAGAAGGACTTTATAACAAAGAACCGCAGTTTCAGAAATCTCGGGCGGCGGCAGCGATCGCCTTGGGTAATATGGGGGATAAACGAGCGATTCCCTTGTTAGAAGAAAATCTAAAAACCCCGATTTTTCAGTTGCAATATGCCTGTTTGTTAGCATTAGAACAATTAGGAGCAAAAGATCGCTGGCACGCGATCTTGGATGATGCAGATTTGCTCCTGCGCGAGAAGGTTAAGGGATAGTGTTCTGGGTTTGGGAATTTCCAATCGTGCGATCGCGTAGTGTTTCTAAACTTTTAGCAACGGCGATTTCTGGAGATTGGAGGCGATCGAGATGAGTTCGCAAAATCTTAACCTCCGATTTTCCTTTGCCAATTTCTTTAGCAACCCATTCATCAAATTGAGACCAAGTTGCTCTATCTTTGCCAATGTTCCAAAAATAAGTTGCTAGCTCTTGTAATGCTGTACCGATCAGATTTCGTACTTCAGCTTGTTGCTCTTTCCCGAAGTTTTCAATTATTTGTAATTCTATTTCGTTGGGAAAAGATTCTTGTTTTTGCCATTGAAACA
The DNA here is from genome assembly GCA_039194995.1 of Cyanobacteria bacterium P01_E01_bin.42. Taxonomy (GTDB): domain Bacteria; phylum Cyanobacteriota; class Cyanobacteriia; order Cyanobacteriales; family Spirulinaceae; genus CCY15215. Next base: position 16,399 of record JBCCVR010000033.1, read on the forward strand.
ACGTTTTTTCTGCAATCTGAGTTTGTTTGGAAATATTAGCAAAATCGATCTCCCAACGATTAAGCCGAGAAAGCCAAATTAAAACTCGCTCGATTCGTTCTTGTGGTGTGCGTGTTTTTATTTCTTTGTTTCCGAATTCAATATTGTGCCAATCTTCCGCACTCAATATCTCTTGAATGACTTGCTTAATTTGCACTTTAACCCCAATTGAAACGGGATCGTAGTCACTGAGCAGTGTCGAAGTGCTGCTGCATTTTCGCATCGTAATATCTTGCTCGATCGCATTCAACAATCGTTCTTGGATTTCTAAGGATGGTTTTTGCAAATGGCGATCAAGAATTTGTCGAGCTATTTCCAACCCATTTTCGAGTTGCCGTTCTTTTAAAAGAGAGCGCAGTTCTGACATGACCAGCGATCGCCGCCTTTCGGATCGAACATGGCGATCGGGATGTTGCAGAAATTCAGCAAAATTTGAACTGCGATCGTATCCCGCGCTGACTTCTCCACCCCATTCCTCCTCAACGCGGAGTGCTTCTGCCAGCCATTCTTCGTCATTGAGGTGAGCAATAAGATCGATTTTTGGTGTGGCAGTCATAGGCTCGGCTTCCATTAAATGCTTGTATGACAAATCCTAAATTTTTTCCATGTTGCACATAATCATTGTAGCGTAGACAGTCCACTATACGATTTATTCTTATTCATTGGTGGTTTGTTTAAAGCTAAAATAGAACCAGAAGAAAAAGGATAGAGGCTGTATTTTGTATCAAGTGGTTAAAATCTTTAATATTAGAGAAAATTGTTTTGTCCAAGCTACAATTGTCTCAATCTCGCCCAAAAATGTCAGCGATTACGAACAATATTGGCAACCGCTCTTAGAAAACTTAAAAGAAGATGATAAATACTGAGATTGGGCATTCAAGAAACGGATTTCGCTGCAAGATGATAATTTTGAAGGATATGCGCTTGAATGCGAGACAATGACTCAAGGTTTAATGACTCAAGGTTTGATGATGTTGGAAACGCAATGGCATCGATCGCAAATTGAAGAAGGCGATCGCATTGTTTACATTGAAAATCTAGCCACTGCGCCTTGGAATCGCAGAAAACAAGGAAAACAACGGCGGTATCGCGGTACGGGAAAAGCATTATTATTTTTTGCCAGACAGCGTAGCTTAATATTAGGCTACGGCGGGAGAGTAAGTTTGCACGCCCTCCCTAATGCCGTCCGATTTTATGAAGGTCAAAATATGCCTAACTACGGTGCAGATCCAGACAAAGATGACCTTGATTATTTTGAATACAGTAAAGTCGAATAGCGATCTATCATCCTCTCGCTGAATTCTTGACCAGATCCCAACGAGATAAAGCACTCCCTGCTGTCTCCCGAATGAAATCATCAACCGATTCATCCTCAGCCAATTCCATTAGCGTTATCTTCGCTTTTTCCTCGGGAATCGAGCCGATCGCATTCACTATCGCCATTGCAACAGCCACATTATCCGTCGTTTTCACCGCGTCGATCAAAATATCTAATGCTTGGGATCCCACCGCACCGAGAGCCATCGCCGCCGCAATGTGAACCACGGGATTGAGATCGCCTAAAGCCGTGGTTAAAGCCTGCAAACCCAATTCGGGAAAAGATTCCCCAGCATAATTCACTGCAACTTGTGCGAGGGCTTTGGTGCAACTGGCGCGAATGGTTGCATTGTCGTTATTGTATAAAGAGTCCGCCAGAGAAGGAACGGCATCAAAACCGATCGCCCCGAGGGTTTTCACCGCCGCACGCCGATAAACCATATCTTCTTCCGCCAAAAGTTTCATTAATTGAGGAATTGTATTTTCGTCGCGAGTTTCGGCAATTTCTCGCATGGCGCGATCGCGCAAGTTAGGATTGGGGTGTTTCAGTCGTTCCAATAGAGTAGTTTCTGTCATAATCTCGATTCCAATAGAGCAATTATTTTAGTGCATGACAAAGGGATTCTCCGTCATTGACTCAACCCCACGAGGCAAAGCAACTGACCGAGAATCCCCGAAATTTAGTTCCCAACGAACGATCTAGCTCGTGGGTTCTGCATTCTAACCCAAAGGATTACGAAAGAGAATTGATAACGTAGTCAACGAGAGCATTGTACTCGAGCAGAGCTTGAGCAGACATGTCACGAGGAGCGCAACCGCGATCGCGGATGAACTGCATTGCTGCAACGTAAGGAGCGGTAGGCAGGTTTAAAGCGCGGTAAACTTCGCGTTGTCCGGCAATTCCCCACTCATCGAGAGGACCGGTACCACCAACAACCAAGCAGTAGTTGATTAAGCGCATGTAGTGCTTGATATCGCGGAGGCACTTGGCTTTGAAGGTATCGGTGGAGTTAGCTTCACCGGTATTGTTCAAGTAAGGATACTTGCGGATACAAGCGTCATAGCCTTCTTGAGCAACAGCGTCGAGGTTGCCAGCGAGCTTTTCGGCAGCTTCCAAACGAGCCGCAGCGCGCTGAATGCTTCCTTGAACGGATTCAAGATCGGAGGAACTGGGGAAACGACCCGCAGCATCTGCGGAAGTTACAACAGTGGTAAGAACGGATTTCATTGTTTTTTTTATCTCCAGACTGTATTCGCTTGGATTGCGATGAAAAGTTGATAGTAACGATCTTTGCTTATAGTGCTTTACTATTAGCTCAGAGCGGCAATAACGCGGTCGAAGTAGCCAGCGCACTCAGAAGAAATTGCGGAGCAATCCCCTGAAGGGGTGTCCATTTTGCGGAAGCGATTGCCAGCCAGTGCTTCGGTGTTGGTGTTGTTGATGTGAGCAACACAGATTGCTTTCATGATGGCAACTGCGCGAGCAGTGGACTGGAGGGGAACGCCTAAAGCAACATAGGTTTCTTTTAATCCATTCAAGCAACGATCGTCGAGAACGGAAGCATCACCAGCCAATAAAGCGTAGCTGACGTAACGCAAGATGATTTCGCCATCGCGCAAGCAAGCAGCCATGCGACGGTTGGGGTAGCAGTTTCCGCCTGCTTGAATCAAACCGGTGTTTTCGCAGATCATGCCGGCGATCGCATCGGAAACGCAGCAACTGGCATTGCTAGCAACGGCGTTAACAGCATCAAGGCGCTTATTTCCTTCAGCAATGAAGCCACGGAGAGCAGCTAATTCGTCGCCACCGATGCAAGCGGTTTTGGAGTCGGCATCGATAACCGATCTCGAGAATTTATCTAACATTCAATTCTCCTCGTTAATTCAACAAGTTTGTGTTTGGGTCAGTTCAATTAGGTTTGAACTGTCTGTGGTAGCTACCATAAACAACAGAAATCCCTTTTGTCTCTTTTATACGGAACAAAGAAATATTTTGTTACATTTGCGTTAATAAAGTCTCGATCCCGTAGAGATTTAGTTGTCTTCTCGGCCTTGTCTGTGGGATGATGATTGTTGAGATAATCTGAGTTTGATGGAGTTGATGCGAGCGATGTCTGAAGAACAAATTCCCATTTCCCAAGCCATTGCCGAACTGGAGCAATATCGGCAGCGTTTAATTGACGATACTCTGGCGATCGCCAAAAAGGTCAAGGCTAATAAAAAAGCAACTCTCGCTCGCCTTGACAAGCATCCCGAAATCTTGAAAATCGACCAAATGCTTGCCGATTTACGCTCTAAGCAGGCTATAGCCTCTTAGTTGTAGCCTCTTAGATTCCTCATCGCGCGGGTTTTTCCTCGCGCGATCGATAAACTGGTTTCGAGGGAGTATGCCATTAGATACCCCCAAAACAGCGCACTCGAAACAACGCAACTGGATAATGCAGCTAAGCGAAAGAGCAAAACAATTAATTCCCAAAGCGCGTATTGTTAGTTTTGCTGATTGGGAGGGCAAATTATCCCCCGATGCGATCGCCCTGTTCCAAAAAGCCGACGATGAGGGACGATATCTAACAGACGAAGATTTTGCCGTTCTACAGCAGGAGCAGCAGATCGGCAAATGTTTGCAAATTGCCCGAGAGTTGCGCGATCGCGCCTCGGAAATCGTCACGGAAGCCCGAAAAGAAGTCCTTGCTCGCTTTCCGAGTATTGCCCAACCCGGAGGCGATTTATATCCTCCCCCGCGTGCAGAAGCCTGCTGGCGCGATTTTTGGCATTTTTTGCGCTGTGTAATCTATGGCATTGCTGGCGAAAATCCTTCTTTTACCAGCGAGGAAGGACTCAAAAATATGAACTTGCTCTATCAAGAGTTAAAAGTCCCCCTCCCCGCGATGGTTTTGGGGCTGGAAACGCTTAAAATTGCCAGTTTAAAAAATATTGAGGATGAGAAAAGCGCAGAAGTATCGGCTTGCTTTGACCATCTCATTGAGAAATTGAAAGCATTTGTTTAGATATGTCAATCCTCAATGATTTGTGAAGGTGAATCAGGCTAAAACCTTTGCTACTACTTAGATAGACCTGCTTGCAACTCAAACGAAATCTCTATAGGAATTTAAGCGACTCAATCCATCTCCAAATTATCGATGGTAAAATTTAGATATAGTAAAATAGTGCCAAAGTTTGTTTTCATAACAAATGGCTCTTTTTGCTCTCAATTGATTTGTTACTTCGCGGACACCAATAGCTGGCTCACCCTGTCTACCTAAAACAACACTGACGAGACCTCTCAAGATGATTAAAACTGTTACTAAAACCACAATTCACGACCAAAACAGTGATTTTCACTACTGGCAAACCCAAACCCCACAGCAACGTCTAGCCTGTCTAACAGAAATCTGTAAAGAATACAATCAATGGAAATACAATGCTCAACCAAGACTTCAGAGAGTTTATCGAATTGTTGAACAAACATAATGTTAAATATCTCGTAATTGGTGGTTATGCTGTTGCGGTACACGGACATCCTCGTTACACTAAAGATTTGGATATCTGGATCGAAATGTCTCCAGAAAATGCCCAAAAGATGACGATCGCCTTAACAGAATTCGGTTTTGGTTCGCTGGATTTAACACCTGATGACTTTATTAGCCCTAGACAAATCATTCAACTCGGCTATCCTCCATCTCGTATCGATATCATAACTACCCCAGATGGAATAGACTTTGATACCTGCTATCAATCAAAAATCCAAATTGAAATCGAGTGCCTGAGAATCGACTTTATCGACTTGGAAAACCTCAAAAAGAATAAACGCTCTTCCGGTCGATTGCAAGACCTTGCAGATTTGGAAAACTTATCTTAATAACAATTTTTTATCATCAAAGTGTTCGTTCAGGTTATCTATTATTTGATTGGGAATGTAATTTTCGTTCGAGATCGAACAGGAAGCCGTGAATGTATTCCTCCGTCCATTCAGACCCGTAAAAGCGTTGAAACATTCCTCGGGCGGGGTCTTTTTCGGCACGATAGTGAAGATAGTTGAGTTGTGCGGTTTTAATATTGGGTAATTGCTCTTCTGGGGCGGGTTCGGCTTTGGCAACAAATTTTAAATAGGCTTGTAAATAGTCTTTAAAAGCGGCAAAAACTTTCGTTTCTACCACTTCTGTTTCTTGGGGTCGCGTCCAGAGAAAAGCTGGAGAAAAGAAGGGTTGTGCTTCCTTGGGAAAATCTCCTCCCCAAGGCAGACCTTTTTGATGGGTTTGAAATGTTTCCCAAATGGGTTGTGTGTATTTTGTTTGATAGTCGGGATCGTCTCGAAAGAGGGGCTGCATATCCAAGGCAATTAAGTGACCCCCCGGCAAAGTGACTAAATCTGCACCAAAAAACGGCAAATCGTAGTTTAATTCGGGAAAAATCACGAAATTTAAGACTTGCAAAGCTGCTCCTCCTTGCACGTGAGCGGCTCGAATCTGTCGTAATTTTGGAGCAGAAAAAGCATGACTGGTGGTCAAGACCTCTTGCCTTTTTTTCTTACTCCCCGTCATGGCACTTTTGCGGTCGAATCCTGCGGGAATGGGATAAGGTTCGAGGTCGAGATGTTCCTTGAGGAGGGCGATCGCGCAATCTAAAAAAGGTTGATATAAAGTCACGGTCGAAATTTTTGATTTTTTGATTTTGGAGATTAAACTGGCGATCGCCACATTTATCGTTTGCTGCTCACCGCTAAAGGTTTGGCATCGGCAAACAAGAATTCATACAGAAAAGATTCTGCCCATTCGTTGCCAAAGTAGCTGCTAAATAGACCGTGGGCGGGATCTCGTTCGGCACTATATTGGTCGTAATCTTTTTGAGCCTTGACAATGCGTTGAACCTCTTCTGGATCGCTCAGAGGTGTTGCCTCTTTCATCGTTTTCCAATAGAGATTGAGGTAATCTTTATAAGCAGGGAAAACTCGCTCTGAAATTGTATCGGGATCGGTTTTGGCAAACAAGATGTATTTGGAAAAATATTGATTGGCATCATAGAACTTCATGCCTAAATTCTGTGCCAGATCATCATATTTATCTCGCAGCGATCGCATGGGTTCGATATATTTCGCTAGATATTTTTCCTCCCGGAAGAGGGGTTGAAAGTCCATCACGACTAAGTTTTTCTTTTGGTTGCCAAAAGACAGAAAATCAACTCCCAAGATCGGCAGATCGTAATCATGTCTTGGATAAAGCACGCTGTTAAAAACTTGGGCGGATTCTCCCGCATCAATGTAGGTATAGCGAATTTTTCGGAATTGGGGACACTGATAGCACCAACTTTGAATGATTGCCGGATTCTTTCCCCGCTCGGAAACTTTACGTTCCAATCCTGTTGGAATAGGTAAATCTTGGAGCGAAAATTTTTGAAAAAGTTCTTGTTCTAAATATTTTTGAAAAGGTTTGTACATTGAAATCGAGATCCTCAACGATTCGGCTATTCTCTCAAGAGCAGCATAAAGGACGAGCCTTTCCCCTGTCTCATTTTGCACGAACAAAGCAATAATCTGTAACACGCTCTCAATTGCCGCACTCGAGCTAAGAAAAAGACAACAAATGAGAGAGATTTCTCCTAGAATTCTTGACAACTAAGTCCCTCTGTGGTATGAGCGCGAGTGTAAGCATTCCAAGTCTCCCGCTCTTTCCCCAAATAACCGCAGAGCATTTTACGGGTAGAATCGCTCAATCCCCAAGCAAGGCTAAAATCGGCACCGGCAATATTCTCCACGTTATCAAAGCTCGCCCCCGTTAAATCGGCAGCCCGCAGATCGGCTTCTTGCAATTCCGCACTATTTAAACGAGCATCTCGCAGGCAAGCTCCGGTTAAAAAGGCTCGTTTTAGGTTTGCTCCGCTCAAGGCGGCTTCTTGTAAATTGGCTCCGGTTAAATCCGCACCGCTCAAGTAAGCTCCTCGCAAATTAGCGCGATAGAGATCGGCTCCCCTGAGATTGGCAGTATTCAAGAAAACCCCTCCTAAACTAGCATAAGGACCGATCGCCCCGCAAGTTTTATAGGCATAGTTTTCCGGCCAGATCGTCTCGCGATCGTAGCAAGCAAGCTGCAATTTTGCCCCTTCTAAATTCGTGCCTTGCAGATTGGCTTTTTGTAGCTGCATTCGGTGTAATAAGCCATTTTGGAAATTAACCCCGCTCAAATTTGCCGCGATCGCGTAAGTTCCCCGTAAATCGATTCCTTGGCAATTGGCTCCGCTTAAATTAGCTTCGTTTAAATTGGCTCCGCTTAAATTGGCTCTGCTTAAATCTCGACCCGCAAGATCGATGCCTTGCAGATCGACTCCTCTGAAACTCTGGCCTCGGGCGATCGCTTGGCATAGCTCGTCGGCGGAGTAAGCTGGTGTATTAGTCATTCGTAATGATTCGCAGTAATCGATAAAAAGTCGTGAATTTCGACCCGTTCGATCTATCCTAGAAGTTGGCCGCCTGCGGAGCGATCGGTCATTGATTTTTCTTAACAGATTTTTAAAATAGGCAAATGTTATTTAATCCTCCCATGACAATGATGGACTTCTTTCGCAAGAGCGAAGGACAGTGGTTTTCTCAACGTACCGTCCATCATTTTGATTCGGTCGCCGATGAATCTGGAGAATCCAATATCATTATTGAAATTTTAGAGCGGGACGATCCCCGGGTGAGAGAAGTGTGTACGTCCCAGAATATCGACCCTAACCTCGTTTCCGGTGGAGCCAGCTTTAATTGGTTGGGAACGCTAGAAGACATCAATCCCAATTATGCAGCAATCTTAGTTGATGTTCCCGATCCCAATAACCCACAAATAGGGGAATTTTTACGGAATCGCGGTTACGTTGAAGGGATTCCTGTGATCTGTCGCTATCAATTTGCCCCCGATGGGGCGCTTACCATCCATACTGAATACGAGCGCAATCAGGGTCAGGAAAGATGCTGGTTCGTCACCGATAATTTTCGCGTTCGCGTCAGTACCGTAAAAATGTTAAATGGCGTTAATTTAATGACGTACTGTTCGGAGCGTCGTTGCGTCACCCCAGAAAACCTCGAAGATATGGTTCGCCACCATCGCGGAGTTCCAGAGCAGTCAGAGATCGGCACGCTTTAAACAATGCCCGCAGCAGAGCGATCGCCCAGCACCCGATGACACGATCGCGCTTTGCACCATTCCCGAAATAAAATTTAACGGCACGGGAAATTAATGCCGGAAACAAGCTAAGATTATTGGGTTTTCCTTGTAACAATCCCGAATTTATGGCACGGCAATACCGCATTACCTTACTCCCTGGAGATGGCATCGGCCCGGAAATCATGAGCGTTACCGTCGAAGTTTTAAAGGCGATCGCGCCTTCCTTCGACCTCGAATTTGAGTTTGTAGAGGCGCAGATCGGCGGCGTGGCGATCGATGCAACGGGAAACCCCCTCCCCGAGGAAACCCTCGAAACTTGCAAAAAGAGCGATGCGGTATTGCTGGCGGCGATCGGAGGCTACAAATGGGACAACCTACCCCGCAACCAACGCCCAGAGACGGGTTTGTTAGGGCTGAGAGCGGGTTTGGACTTGTTTGCCAACCTACGCCCCGCTACGATTTTACCCCAGCTTGTAGACGCTTCTAGCCTCAAACGAGAGATTGTGGAAGGGGTTGATATTATGGTGGTGCGGGAACTCACCGGAGGCATTTACTTCGGACAGCCGAAAGGAATTTTTGCCACGGAAACCGGAGAAAAACGGGGCGTAAATACGATGGCGTATACCGATGCAGAAGTCGATCGCATTGCCCGCATTGGCTTTGAAACGGCGAAAAAACGGGGCGGAAAACTCTGTTCGGTGGATAAGGCGAATGTGTTGGATGTGTCGCAACTCTGGCGCGATCGCGTGACTGCCCTCGCCTCGGAATATCCCAATGTGGAACTGAGCCATCTTTATGTGGATAATGCTGCTATGCAATTAGTGAGAGCGCCTAAACAGTTTGATACTATTGTTACCGGGAATCTGTTCGGCGATATTCTCTCCGATGCCGCCGCCATGCTCACCGGAAGTATTGGGATGCTGCCCTCTGCCAGTTTGGGCGCACCCGGTAAACCAGGAGTATTTGAACCCGTCCACGGTTCTGCACCGGATATCGCCGGACAAGACAAAGCTAACCCGCTCGCCCAAATCCTCAGTGCGGCGATGATGTTACGCTACGGGTTAGACCAACCCGCCGCCGCCGAAAAGCTGGAGTTAGCCGCGATCGCCGTTCTCGATGCCGGATATCGCACGGGGGATATTATGTCGGAAGGTGGCAAGTTAGTCGGATGTAAAGAGATGGGAAAAGCGCTTTTGAAGGCTCTGTAGTTCACCCTGATAGTCAAGCAATGCAGTCTACACCGATCCGATCTGAAATTGAGTCCGATCGGGCTTGCTTTATTTCGAGTTGAATAATAATTCAGGTTAAAACCCATGAGTCCAAACGTCAATCTGCCCTATTTTGATACCCTATTGGCATTGCTGGAACGAGACGATCCAGCAGTCGCGGAATCCTTGGGGCGACACGTGCATTGGGGCTATTGGTCCGATCCCGGCCAAGCCCAAAAAACACCTGCGGATTATGCCCGAGCGGCAGAATCTTTAACGCGAGAAGTCTGTAAAGCAGCACGGGTCGGGGACGATTTAGCCATTTTAGATGTGGGGTGCGGATTTGGCGGGACGATTGCCAGTCTTAACGAACGTTTCACGGGGTTACACCTGACGGGGCTTAACTTGGACGATCGGCAACTGGAACGGGCGCGACAGCAGGTCACGGCTAGAGAAACCAATACCATTCGCTTTGTTCAAGGCGATGCCTGCCAACTGCCTTTTGAAGACAATAGTTGCGATCGCATTCTCGCCGTTGAATGTATTTTTCACTTTCCCGATCGCCAGCGCTTTTTTCAAGAAGCATTTCGGGTTTTGAAACCGGGTGGCTACCTGACACTCTCCGATTTTGTCCCCGAATCTTGGATTTTGCCAATGTTCTGGCTTGGCACGATTTTCCCCCTTGACAATTGGTTTTATGGGAGTGTGGATTTGACCTATACCCTTGCCGACTATTGCAGCCTCGCTCGGGCGATCGGTTTCAATGCAATAGTGCAGAGGGATATTACTCACAACACCTTACCCACCTATGAGTTTTTGTTTCATCTGGTTCGGACAACTGGACATCAAGAACTTTCTGCCATTATTCAAACCGGAATGATGGCGGGGATGAGTCATTTCTCCCTACTGCTGTACATGATTTTGGGTTTTGAAAAACCTAAACCTAGAATCAAGCCTTTTAGCAATTAGAATGAACGAGCATTCAAGCATACCTCAAGAATAATACGTTTAATCATCCGTGATATTAGATTCTCTCTTCCCTTTTGAACCTTGGTTTGATAACTTGAGATAGACTTTGCGATTGGTGGCTTCATGGTTTCTTTCGATCTCAGCGATCGCTCCTATGCAGCGGAGCGAGAACAACACGTTCAACGAATGCGGCAATCCTACCGCCCTTCCGTTCCCGATGCGCGGGTCATGCGATCGGCTCAAGCAATCTTTTACGTGTTCTATCAAGTCCACCAACGCTTTCCCGCCCCCCCCATCGGAGTGGCGATCGATCCTTACAGTCATTGGGGCAAACTGCTCTTCAGCAATCAGCCCATCTTGCTCCCCAGAGAGTTTTTTATTCCGATTGATAATCTTGAAACTGAGTGAGGGTAACGGTACATTTCTTTGTGAGCATGACGGGCAGGATGCCCGTTTCACAAATTAACCAAAGGCCGAACTGCCGAAATCCGGGGGGATATCTTGTAAACGTCCGGGGCCGATCGCCTGCACGGCCTCTTTTAACGATACATCTCCGGTATATAAGGCACGACCGATAATAACTCCCGTAACGCCTGAAGGTTCGAGGGATAATAAGCTCAGGACATCGGTTAGGGAACTGACTCCCCCCGAAGCAATGACGGGTACGGCAACCGATCGCGCCAATTCTCCCAAGGCTTCCATATTGGGACCCGATAAGGTACCGTCCCGATGAATATCGGTGTAAATAATCGCGGCTACCCCTTTCTCTGCCATCCGTTGCGCCAAATCCGTCGCCTGCACTTCTGAGGTCTCCAACCAGCCTTTTGTTGCTACTCTCCCATTGCGGGCATCAATTCCTACGGCAATTTGACCGGGAAATTCTTGACATAATTCCCCCACAAGATCGGGATTTTCTACGGCGACGGTTCCTAAAATTGCCCGCTTTACTCCCAAATCTAAAACTCGGCGCACTTTCTCGCGATCGCGCAGTCCTCCCCCCAACTGTACGGGAATGGACACCGCCCGCACGATCGCCGCGATCGCTTCTCCATTAACGGATTCTCCCTGTTTCGCCCCATCTAAATCCACTAAATGCAGTTGCGTCGCCCCTTCGTCCTCCCAACGGCAGGCAATTTCTACGGGGCGATCGCCAAAGGTTTCCGAGCGATCGTAATCTCCTTGATACAGGCGCACGCAGCGACCTGCGAGTAAATCAATTGCGGGAATAACGTCCATCAAATCAATTCAAAATTCAAAATTATTAATTCAAAAAGTGGTCAGCGAGTGACAATCTTAATCATTTCATACTAGAGGAGACATCGCGAGAGAAATTGGGTCAGGGTGAAGGCATCGACTCCTAATTCGGTGCGCTCTTTTGCGGCTAGAATTCCCCCTCGGGCGTGCCACCATGCCGCTGTTGCCGTAACTAATTCTAAGGGCCTCCCGGACGTTGCTAGCCCGGCAATTAATCCCCCCATCAACCCTGTTAAAACATCGCCGCTTCCTCCTCGTGCCAACGCGGGGGTACTTTCGGGGATGACCCAGATATTGCCTGCGGGAGATGCGATCGCGGTTCTGGCTCCTTTGAGTAAAACGATCGCCCCGCTTTGTTTGGCGGCTTCTCGGACGGCGGTGAGGGGATTTTCGGCTGGGATATCGGGGAAAAGTCGCTTAAATTCCCCCAGATGGGGCGTGAGAATTGTGGGAAAATTGCGCTGGCCGAGGGTCGCGATCGCTCCCATTTCTGCCGTAATATTCAATCCATCCGCATCTAAAATCAAGGGTTTTGAGACTTGTAAGACCCTTTCGACCAGAGATTTGGGTTCCCGCGTCAGTCCCGGCCCGCAGGCGATCGCGTCGAATGCGTCTAAATTCTCAACGGGTAAAGCCGCGATCGCCCCTTCTTCCGTCTCCGGACAGCCAATAATCAGCGCTTCGGGTAAATGAGAAACCAACAACAATCGCAACGATTCCGGGACGGCGATGGAAAGCATCCCCACACCACTCGCCCTCGCCCCCAAACCCGTCAGGATCGCGCCGCCAGCATAGCGCTTCGACCCGCAAACGAGCAATAAATGCCCCTGTTTGTATTTATGCGTCACCAGAGGGCGTTTTTGCGGTAGAATATCTGGGACAATGGAGCGCGAAAGCCTTTGAATCGGAGGGTTTTCAGACAGAATGGCTTTGACATCGGCCGCGGGGATGCCAAATTCTAGCAGGGTTGGTTTACCAAAATACTCCAAAGCGCGGTCTTGAAAAAATGCCAATTTCCATAGCCCCAAGCAAAACGTATGGGTCGCGTGAATTGCAGTTCCCAATACTTCCCCCGTATCGGTATGAACGCCCGAGGGTAAATCGATACTGATGACGGGTTTGCCACTTTCATTAATCCAATCGATCGATTGCGCAATTTCTCCCGCAATCTCTCGCGTTAAACCAAACCCGAATAACCCGTCAACGAGCAATTGGCAATTGTCTAGAGACTCAATGTGAGGATGAAAAAGGATTCCCAAACTTGCGGCATAGTTGGCATGAGTTGCCGTGAGTTCCTTGAGGCGATCGAACGGAAAATAAATGCAAACCTCGTACCCTTGCAAAGATAACTCTCGGGCGACAACCAGCGCATCGCCGCCATTGTGTCCCGGCCCTGCCAAAATGCCGACTCGATCGCAGTGCGATCGCGGATAAAGGGAGATAATTTCCCGAGCGATCGCGCCAGCAACCTTTTCCATCAGTGCCGCCACGGGCATCCCCGCCGCAAACATTCGCCCCTCAATTTGACGCATTTGCTCTGCGGTCACAATAACCCGTTCCGTTGCCAACCCGGGTTGATTTTTTAAAGAGTCTTGGGGCATCGATCGCATCCCGATAATTAGTCTCGCCTTTATTTTAGTCGGAGAAGGCGATCGCTAAACTGTCGTCAAAGAAACGGGTAAACTAGAAAAATATTAAGATTCAATCTCCATTACCCACTGTCGATAATGAATTTCTTCGATCGCACCGCAAAAACTCAAACCTTACCCGCTTCTGGTTTGTCATTTCTCGTGCTGATGCTACTCATTATTGTGGGTTATTTAGGGAATTATTTTCACCTAACCCTTTTCTTCAGCATTGACTTTTTATTTGGCAGTATTGCTGTTTTAATGACTGCTTATTTTTATGGTACGTTTTGGGGAGGAATTGCGGGTCTCATTGCCAGTAGTCGGACTTATTTTCTTTGGAATCATCCCTATGCCATTGTTATTTTTACGGGCGAGGCTCTCTTTGTTGCCGCCCTCATGCGTCGCAGCAAGCACAATCTAGTTTTTCTCGACGGGATGTATTGGTTGTTTATCGGGATGCCCCTCGTCGGTTTGTTTTATGGTGCCATTTTGCCCGTCTCCATCAACGGCACTATTCTCATCGCCCTCAAACAAGCCGTCAACGGAATTTTTAACGCCATCATTGCTTACTTTTTCGCGACTTATTTTCCCTTCAACAAACTTCCCGCTTCCCTGCGATCGGTGTTGGAACGGCATACAAAATTTAAACCGCAAATCTCTTTTCAGCAAACAATATTTATTTTACTGATTGCTTTTGTTTTCTTTCCCACCTTATTACTAACAATTTTAAACGGGAGAGAAGCCCTTAACACCCTCGAACGAGAAATTCAAGTTGAATTGGAAGCGACGACAACCCCTTTAGTCGCAGATTTCGGCAATTGGTATCGACAGCATTTCGAGGGGGTACTCGCTCTCGCCGAAAGCGCCCGAGACTTGCAAAATGCACCGCCAGACCAATTGCAAAATAGTACCAAAGCGATCGCCCGTGCCTTTCCTTCTTTCCTCAAACTCTATGTCGCCAATGCCGCAGGAGACATTATTGCCGCCGTTCCCTCCACCAACGAAGCGGGTCGCAATATTATGGGTCGCAATATTGTTGGCCAACCTCATTGGCAAGATACGCAAGCAACATTAGAACCCGTTTTTAACGACGTTCACCGGGATACCGTCAATATTAGCCCCCACGTCGGCTTGAGCGTTCCCATTGCGAGGGGCGATGGCTGGGAGGGTTTGGCTTATGGTGCCCTCGAACTCGAGGAAATCGCCGCCATTCTCCAAACCAGCATTCCCGTCCAGCACCTGCAAGCCACCCTCCTCGACGGTCAAAATCGCGTTATTGCCAGTTCCTATGCCGATCGTCTCTCCTTAATGCCTTTTACCGCATTTGAAGGCGGAACGATACGCCAGATCGGAACGGCATCTCAGTGGCTGCCCGACAATCTCAATGTGCCGGATATGGTGCGCTGGCGCAGATCCCTCTTTATCCGAGAAGTGGCAATCGACGAGAAATTACCTTGGAAACTGATCGTCGAAATTCCCGCCCGTCCCTATATGGATCGCCTAGAATGGCTCTACATCGAGAATTTGGGCTTTGTACTCTGCATTTCCATTCTCGCGCTTTTTAGTGCCATTGTGGTCAGCCAGCGCCTTGTTGCCCCAATCGAGAAACTGGCCGATGTCACCACGGATCTGCCCCAAAAACTAGAACGGCAAGCCAGTCCCGGTCGCTTCCCCCAATCCCGCATCAGCGAAATTAACTCCCTCGCCGGAAATTTTCAGTTGATGGTTGCCGCCCTCGCCGCCAAGTTTTCAGAATTGCAGCAGGCGAACGAAACCCTCGAACATCGGGTCGAAAGTCGCACCCGAGAGTTTTCTCGACTCAATGACAATCTCAATGACGAAATTATTCGCCGTCAAGAAATCGAAGCCTCCTTACGAGAACAAAAAGAGCGTTTCGATCTGGCCATTTCCGGCACCAATGACGGCATTTGGGATTGGGATTTGCATACCGATGAAGTCTATTTCTCTCCCTCATGGATGCGAATGTTGGGTTACGAACGGGAGTCCCTACCCAAAACCCTAACGACTTGGAGCGATCGCATTCATCCTGACGATCTAGAAACAACCCTGCAAGACGTTCGCAAGCATTTAGATCGCGAAACGCCCTTATATGAAAATATTCATCGCTTGCAGCATCGCAATGGGGAATATCGTTGGATGTTAGCCAAGGCAAAATGCTCCCGGGGCGAAGCGGGGGAAGCCGATCGCTTGGTAGGCACCCTGACGGATATTACCGAACGCAAACAAGCCGAAGCCGCCCTCAGAGCCGCCAAAGAAGAAGCCGAAGTGGCCAACCGGGCTAAAAGCGATTTTCTCGCCACCATGAGCCACGAAATTCGCACCCCCATGAATGCGGTGATCGGCATGACGGGATTGATTCTCGATACGGAATTAACTTCCCAGCAGCGAGATTTTGCCGAGATTATCCGCAGTAGCGGCGATGCTTTGCTCGTCCTCATCAACGACATTCTCGACTTTTCAAAAATTGAATCCGGGAAGTTAGACCTAGAAGAGCAACCCCTCAACCTGCGGCAATGCGTCGAAGAGTCCCTAGATTTGATCGCCACTCGCGCCGCCGAAAAGAAACTCGAACTCGCCTATTTATTCGAACCCCATACTCCGAGCGCGATCGTTGGCGATGTGACCCGCCTGCGGCAAGTTTTGGTGAATTTGCTGGGCAATGCCGTTAAATTCACCCATGAGGGGGAAATCCTCGTTTCCGTGCGCTGTCAAAATCCCCACGCAGAACGGTGCGAAATTGAATTTGCCGTCAAGGATACGGGGATTGGCATTCCTCGCGATCGCCTCAATCGCCTCTTTCAGCCGTTCTCTCAGGTCGATGCGTCCACCACCCGCAAATTCGGCGGCACCGGGTTGGGCTTGGCCATTAGCAAGCGCCTGACGGAACTCATGGGAGGAACGATGTGGGTAGAAAGTGAAGAAGGACGGGGATCGATCTTTTTATTTACCATTATCGCCCCTGTTGCCACCCCAGAAAGTAATAGCGATAAGGGGCAATTGCAGGACAAGCGCCTGCTAATCGTAGACGACAATGCCACCAATCGTAAGGTTTTGAGCCTGCAATCGCAATCCTTCGGCATCTGCTATCGAGCCGTTGCGTCGGGGGCGGAGGCGATCGCCCTCTTGGAAACGGGGGAATCCTTTGATATTGCCATTCTCGATATGCAAATGCCGGAAATGGATGGCTTGATGCTGGCCCGCCGAATTCGCCAGTTGCCCGACGGTAAAACCCTCCCTTTAGTAATGCTCACCTCGATCGGCCAGTTTGATTGTGCTCTCGCTGGCGAAACCCTCGATTTCTCGGCCTATCTCAACAAGCCAATTAAGCAATCCCAGCTTTATAATGTTCTCGTCAATCTTTTAGTCCCTCAATCCCTCCGGACGGGAGAATCTACTTTGTCTTCTTCTCAAATCAATGCTCTTTTAAGCGAGCAAATCCCTTTAAAAATCTTGCTGGCCGAAGATAATGTCGTCAATCAAAAAGTTGCCCTCAATATCTTGAAAAAATTGGGCTACCGTGCTGATGTTGCCGCCAATGGCTTGGAAGTATTAGAAGCCCTTAAACGCCAGCCTTACGATGTGATCTTTATGGACGTGCAAATGCCCGATATGGACGGTCTGGAGGCCGCGCGGCACATTCGTGAGATGGAAGGGCAAGGCGTATTCGGCCATCGCCCGGCGACGGTCGTAATTGCCATGACCGCAAATGCCATGCAGGGCGATCGCGAGGCCTGTATCGAGGCGGGCATGGATGATTACATCAGCAAGCCCATTCGCGTGAATGCGTTGGTTGAAGCCCTACAAAAATACAATTCACCCGTTCCCGAAACGGACAAGGAAACCAACATGACCCCAGCAACCATTGACGAGCAAATGTGGCAAGAATTAATCGAAATTGGCGGCGACGAAGCGGCCGATCTGATTCGCGAGTTAATCGAGTCCTATTGTGAAGATAGTCCTCAACTATTATCGCAAATTGAAAACGCGATCGCTGCCGCAGATGCCCACGAACTGCAATATCGCGCCCATACCTTAAAATCGAGCAGTGCTTCTTTGGGATTAACCCAGTTTGCCGAGATCTGCGCGAAATTAGAAGAATTAGGGCGCTCGGGAAGCACTACCGTCGATGATGCCCGTTTAGGAGAAATGCGGACGGAATATCAGCGCGTTGAACTGGCACTCAAAGAAAAGCTCGCCAATGAAGGCATTTAAGGATTATTCGCGATCGATGAAAGAGAATTTGAGTTTTGATTATCCCATTCGGGTTCAGCCGCACCATACCGATTATGCTGGCATTGTTTGGCATGGCACGTATATCCGTTGGCTCGAAGAAGCGCGAGTCGAATATTTGCGCTCTATGGGGGTAGAGTTTGCCGATTTGGTGGCCTCGGGTTGCGATCTGCCTGTGGTCGAATTATCCTTGCGCTATCGCAAAGCCCTGTACTTGGGTTGTTCGGCTATTGTTAAAGCCAAGATAAACTTGCAAGGCGTGCGCCTCAATTGGGATTATGAAATTCGCTCTCCCGATGATTTGGAGTTATATCTTACCGCTCGGGTCGTGTTAGTGCCTGTCGATCGCCAAACTTGGAAAATTATGCGTCAATTGCCCCCCATCCTTCATTCTGTTCTCAACGAGCCATAATGAAAGTGGAGATTTAATCGTAATTAGGTAGGATTTTCCCGGATTTGGCGCAAGCTCGCATCGCGAGATAAACTGGGAGGGAAAAGTTTGGAACGAAGATGACCAAAAGAATAGGGTATCAAGCGTCCTCCTGAAGGAGGAAAAGCCAAAAACCTGCCGAATTCCAAGCCTCCCGTTTGAGCCGGAGGAACTGATAACTGATAACTGATAACTGATAACTGAAATGACGGCAAAGGCGATCGCTCCCCAATCAAAGGATGACGGATTTTCTCGAGTTCACCAACGCCTCATCGAGGAAATTAGCCTCGTGATTCGAGCGCGTTATCCCCTACTTTATCTGGTAGGCTTAGAAGAAATCCCCATGCTGGAGATTCTCGCAGGCGTTGCGAGTGAATTATCCGATTATCATCGAGTTCTCACTTGGGATTTAGTGAGGGGATGGGAAGATAATAACGCCAATCGCAACTCGGTTATCGGGGCATTAGATCGCATTCGCCGACAGGAAAAAGGAGAACCGAAAATTTTTGTTCTCAAAGATATTCACTTTATTTTGCGCTATCCCCAACACCCGCAAAATGCCCCCGTCGTGCGAGAACTGAAAAATCTGGCCGAAGAACTCAAGCAAACCCCCCACACCCTCGCGATCGTCAGTCATACCCTAGAAGTTCCGGCAGAATTAAGCGAACATATTACCGCGATCGATCTGCCCTTACCCGATCTCGAAGAAATCGATCGCCTGATTTCCAGCAAGGTTAACCCCAAACAATTGCAAGTTGAAGGACTGGCACGAGAACAACTCGCCAAAGCCTGTCAGGGGTTGAGCCGCACTCGCATCGAACGGGTTCTGAGTAAGGCACTTCTCGCCAATGACGATACCATTGACGAAACCGCGATCGATGGGGTCTTAGCAGAGAAAAAACAAGCCATTCGTCAAACCGGAATTCTCGAATTTTTTACCCCCCGAGAATCCTTAAAAAATGTCGGCGGTTTGGACAATTTGAAAAAATGGGTGCGGATGCGCAAGGACGTATTTACCGAAGAAGCAAGGCGTTACGGTATCCCTAACCCCAAAGGCGTGCTCTTGGTAGGCATCCAAGGCACCGGTAAATCCCTCTCGGCCAAAACCATTGCTTGCGAATGGCGCTTACCCCTGCTGCGCTTAGATACGGGGCGTTTATTTGGCGGTTTGGTCGGAGAAAGCGAAAGTCGCGTCAGACAAATGATCGACATTAGCGAGGCGATCGCCCCTTGCGTTTTGTGGATCGATGAAATTGATAAAGCCTTCGGGAATCTAATTGCTGGAGTTGATGGGGACTCGGGGACATCTCGGCGGGTTTTCGGTTCTTTAATCACGTGGATGCAGGAAAAAATCTCGCCTGTTTTTATCGTCGCGACCGCTAATAATGTCAATATTTTACCCGCCGAATTGTTGCGAAAGGGTCGATTCGATGAGATTTTCTTTCTCAGTTTGCCCACTCAAAAGGAACGAGAAGAAATCTTTAAAGTTCACTTACGAAAGTTTCGTCCTGCACGAATGAGAGAATTTGATATTGAGTTATTGGCAAAACAAGCGAAAGAATTTAGCGGCGCAGAGATCGAACAGGCAATTTTTGATGGGATGCACTATGCTTTTGCCGATGCGCGTCGGGACTTTACCACCAATGATATTATTCGTGCCATTGAAGAAACTGTTCCCTTGGCTGCGATCGCCCGGGAGCCAATTGAAGCCCTAAAACGTTGGGCTGCAGAAGCTGGAGCCAGAACCGCTTCTCAAGATACCCAACTTTCTGAAGCCTTGCATCATCATATGTTGCGCCGCAAATTGGAATGGCAGGATGAGGAGTAGCTTTTCTCTCGCTTGTCTCTTTGGGGGGATGATATTAAAACACCCGATGTTGGAGGGAGGGCATTTGGGAACGAACCCGGGTTAAATGCTGGGGATCGATCTCCGCGATCGCAACTCCGGGTTCGTCCCCCGCATCGGCTAAAATCGAACCCCAAGGATCGACGATCAGAGCGTGACCGTAGGTGTTGCGGGTTCCGTAATGGTTGCCCGTTTGCGCCGGAGCAATGGCATAACAAGTATTTTCAATCGCCCGAGCTTGGATTAAAATTTGCCAGTGATCTTTCCCCGTATAAGCCGTAAATGCTGCCGGAACGAACAAAACATCTGCACCCGCTCGGGATAAATGGCGGTAGAGTTCCGGGAAGCGCACGTCATAGCAGACGGAGACCCCTAAAGTCCCCAAGATTTCCGAATGATAAACCGGGGGCAGGTCATTTCCGGCCATCACCGTACTCGATTCTTGGTAAGTATTGCCATCGGGGAGATTTACATCAAAGAGGTGAACTTTGTTATAGCGAGCCAGTTCCTTGCCATTGCGATCGATGAGGAGAGCCGTATTGTAGACCTTATCATCCTCGGAAGGCACCGGAAAGCCGCCACCTAAAATCGTAATTTGAAACCGTTGGGCAATGGTTTTGAGAAACTTCTCGCTCTTTTGGGCGATCGCTTCTGCTTGTTGTATCTTTTCTTCTTCGCGTCCCAGAAAAGAAAAATTTTCCGGCAAACAGACTAACTCTGCCCCTTGGCGCACTGCCAGATCGATTAATTCTTCAGCTTCGGTTAAATTTCGATCCAGATCGGGCTTGCTCGTCATCTGTATCGCAGCAGCAAGGTATGACTTCATGAGGCAGACTTATATCAATTATCAATTATCAACAGGTTGATTGGATATGCTGAACTAACTTCAGCATCCCTCCACCTCAATTATCAATTATCAATTACTAATTATCAACATATTGGCTGGGATATACACGATACCAGCGCAGGACGGCCAGCCAAATGGCGCTGAGAATACCTGCCACGCCGAGGGTTAAACCCGTCTGGGGGACGAGGAAGGCAAAAAGAGGGATTACTGCGCCGCAGAGGGTGCTAATGACTGCTGCGAGAGAACTGGAGCGATCGCGACCCAACCCCCAAGTTAGAGCTAGAAATCCCAAAGATAGGAACAACCAAGCGGGAATGAGCGGCAAAATCCGACTGAGATAGGTTAGTCCCCACACCCAAGCCCAAAAAATTCCCGCCGCGATCGCCGTATCGGCCAGAGACATGGACACCGAGAGATAGAGCAACAGCAGCCACCCGAGCAAAACGACTGGAGCCAGCAAGAGTAATTGCGGTAACATCCCCAAATTTTCCACCGTTTCCGTCGTCGTAAACACCCCAAAGGGATCGCGGACGGCAACATTCTCCTCAAACTGCCAAGTAAAACGGGCGCGATTGCGATCGATCTGGGTATCCGTCGGCACGATCCCGCTTGCAAAATTGGCATTGGGGAAATTTGCCTCGATATAGAGGCGAAAATTGCTCAGTAACTGTCCGTAGGCTTCATAGACCCAACGGGGACTCCCTTGCGCCTCATAAGCAACGCGAAATTCCGTTTCCTCCCCGGGGGCGAGGCGAAACCCAAACCGATAGGACTCCGGTGCCGTTGGCGAGAGGGTTTCGCCTTCCCGTTCGACGCGAAAATTTTCTAAAAGAGAGTATTGAGACGGTGGGGGCATCTCGAAAAAGAACTCTCGTTCCTCCTCGAGGGTATTTTGAACTTGATAAATCCCTAAAAAGTCTGTTAGATAGACATTTTCGCCTTGTTTTTGGGAATCGGGGATTTGCTCGATCGCCACTTGAATATTCGAGTCCGAGAGAGCCAAAAAGCGATCGACATCCCGCAAACGCTCTTCTTCAATCGGTCTTCCTTCCACATAAAACGTCGCAGTATAAGGCTCTTGCACCCGATAGCGAACCCGTGGCGATCGCTGCTCCATGCGATCGCCCGCCACGCTTTTCGCCACCACCATCACCTTCGCCCGTTCCCAAAAATGATAGCGCCGACTTAAAGTTCCCCCAACGAAAAAACTCGTTACCAGAAGTAGTACAATAAGAGTAAGGTGGGGAAGCGCTCGTAGGAGTTGGGTATAGCGATCGCCCCATTCCGCCACAAAGCGACGGTAACTCTCGGCATCTCCGCGCAAGGCAAAAGCAATTAACGCGATCGCCCCCCCTAAAACCCCCACTGCCAAAATCAAAAGGGAAAAAATATCTATCCCTTGTTGGCCGAGTTCGATCAATTGGGATGGCTGCGTTAGATCGGGAAGTGCGGGAACGCCTCGCGGAACTTGTAAAATAACGGTCATTGACAACGCCTTGAGATGTTTTAAGGTTAAATCGGACAGGGGGAACTCGAGTTGGAGGATTTGCATGGAGGAGACCACCACAAACAAAGGGGATATTCTCATTGTGGACGATACGCCCAATAACTTGCGCTTGCTCTCAACCCTATTGCAAAACCACGGCTACGAAGCCCGCAGCGTCCTCAGTGGAGAAATGGCCTTGAGGGCTGCCCGTTCTGCTGCTCCCGATCTCATTCTCCTCGATATCAGCATGCCTCTCATGGATGGCTATCAAGTCTGTCGGGAATTGAAAGCCCATGCCAACACCCGCGAAGTTCCCGTTATTTTCATCAGTGCCTTTAACGAAGCCATGGATAAAGTCCGCGCCTTTGAAGTGGGGGGGGTGGATTATATTACCAAGCCCTTTCAATGGGCGGAAGTGTTGGTGAGAGTGAAAAATCAATTGAAAATTCGCTCTTTGCAAACCCAACTCTTAGAACAAAACGCTCAGTTGCAGCAAGAAATTCAAGAGCGTCTCAGAGCCGAAGAGGCCCTGCGCATTGCCAATCAAAAATTACAGAATCTCGCTAATTCCGATGGGTTAACCGGAGCGGCCAATCGCCGTCGCTTTGATGAATACTTACAAAAACAGTGGCAGGAATTGCAATATCCCCCCCTTCCCCTCTCCTTAGTTCTCTGCGATGTGGATTATTTCAAACGTTACAACGACACTTACGGTCATTTAGCCGGGGATAGTTGCTTGCAAACCATCGTCCGAGGCGTTCAAGACGCGATCGAAGAGATTGCCCCCCAGAGCCTCTTAGCGCGCTATGGTGGCGAAGAATTTGCCATTATTCTGCCCCATATCGATCGCCCGTTGGCGGTCGAGATTGCCAAGAACATTCACAGTGCGATACAACGCTTGAAAATTCCTCACTCCGACTCCTCTATTGGCGATTGGGTTACGATTAGTTTGGGCGTAGCCACCACGATTCCCGTCCCCCATCTCAATCCGAAAATGCTGATCTCTCGTGCCGATGATGCCTTATATGCTGCCAAAGATCGGGGGCGCGATCGCGTTGTTGGCGACGAAAACCCCGAACCCATCTGACAAAATTAAAAGATTGCGATTAAACTTGGAGTGTCTAAGCTGGCGTGCAACTCCCACTCTGTATATTGCTTATTATTCCTTGCTTATCATTCATCATTCATTGAAATGGCGGATTCGCTTGCCAATCCTCAAGAAAATTCCGAAGTCGTTCACGGCGATATTTTAGCTGTCGATGACGTTCCCAATAATCTCAGAATTTTATCGTCCCTTTTAACTAAGAAAGGGTACAAAGTCCGCAGCGTAATTAGTGGCGAGATGGCATTAAAAGCTGCGAAATCGGCTCCCCCCGATTTAATTTTGCTGGATATTAATCTACCTCGCATGGACGGTTATGAGGTCTGCCAACGGTTGAAGAGTGACGAAATTACCCGAGATATCCCCGTAATTTTTATTAGTGCCTTGAATGATGTTTTGGATAAAGTCAAAGCCTTTGGGGTAGGAGGAGTCGATTACATTACCAAACCCTTTCAATTTGCCGAAGTGTTGGTGCGGGTGGAAAACCAATTGCGATTTCGACGGTTGCAAAAGGAATTGGAGTCCCAAAACGATCGCCTTGCAGCAGAGATTCGCGATCGCGTCACGGCAGAGGCGGCATTGCAAGCATCGGAGGCAGAGTTAAGGGCGTTATTTGCGGCGATGGACGATTTGATTTTAGTCTTCGATCGCGCCGGGACTTGTTTGAAAATTGCCCCGACAAAATCCGATCGCGCTTTGGTGGAGAGAGACATGGCGGAAACTTTGACCGTGCGGGATTTATTTCCCCCCGAGCAAGCCTCGTTACACTTACACCACATTCAAGAGGTTTTGTCAACCCAGAAAACGGTAACGGTTGAGTATTATTTACCCGTGGAATATAGCAAGCGCTGGTTTTCGGCCAATGTTTCTCCTTTATTTGAGGATGCAGTGATTTGGGTGGCGCGAGATATTACGGCAAGTAAGGAAGCAGAAGCGGCATTGCGGCAACAAAAAGCGCGATCGGAACAATTATTATTAAATATTCTCCCGGAACCCATTGCCCAACGGTTGCAAGAAGAAGAGAGTACCATTGCCGATAAGTTTGACGACGTGACAGTATTGTTTGCAGATTTAGTGAACTTTACGGAACTCTCGACGCAACTATCCTCAATTGAGTTGGTGGAGATATTAAATGTGATTTTTTCGGATTTCGATTATTTGGCAAGGGAACACGGTTTAGAGAAAATCAAGACGATTGGGGATGCTTATATGGCAGTTGCGGGGTTGCCTTACCCGAAAAGCGATCGCGTGGCGGCATCGGCGAACATGGCGTTGGATTTATTAGATACGATTAAAGAGTTCAATGAAGGAACGGGGCAAAATTTCGCCTTGCGGGTGGGTTTGCACACGGGTCCTGTGGTGGCGGGGGTGATTGGGGTGAGCAAGTTTATTTACGATCTTTGGGGGGATACGGTGAATATTGCTTCGCGAATGGAATCCCAAGGAGAGCGCGATCGCATTCAAGTCACTCAATCGGTTTACGATGTTTTACAAGATTCTTATCAGTTTGAGGAACGAGGGATTATTCAGATCAAGGGCAAAGGAGAGATGACAACGTATTGGTTGTGCGGGAAGAAGTGAATCAATTCAACCCAAATCCTTACCCGCAAGTTTGAGGGAGCTTCACACAAATAAAACGCTCGTTCTGTATCAATTTCCCTTCTGAATTGGAATACTCCACAATTTGAGTAAAAGGTAAAACGGTAAATCCCACTTTTTGATAAAGCTCAACAATATGGGCATAATCGGGATCGCTCGTTACTCTTAAAATATAGGGTGTGGTCGCATCAAAATAAGTAAACAAAGTTTGCAACATTCGTTTAGCTAGGCCTTGCTGGCGATAATCCAAAGCGACTCCGACATCAGCCACATACTCAAATTTCTCAATTCCATTCCGATCGATTCTATTCTGAGTTTGTTCGAGCAAAAACGCTCGATCCAGAGTCACCATTTTACCCTGCCAATAGACAGAAGCCCCCAGTAATGATAGTTCGCCCAAGTCTTTGGTTTCAATTAACGGTACGGTACCGACGAATGCGATCGGCCTGTCGCCATTGTAAGCAAGATGTAAGGTACCCAAGCGAACGTATTTTTCAAAATAGAACTCTACTCTCGAGGGGGTAATCTTTTCATTAAATGGGGGCGCAGCAAAACATTCCTCAACAGCTTGATAAAGTCCCCGATCCAGAGCATCGTTGAGTAAAGTAACAGAATCGCACAGTTTAATCTGAATTTCTGGATTCGCCATAATTAATAATAATTGCGACATGGACATGAAAAAAAACAATTATCGACAAGATCGCCCGAGCGATCGCTATATCAATATTTTCATGAATGATGTATTTTCCTGTCTCGGAATTGCGATCGTAACGATATTTTACAGGATTCTTATCAGTTTAAGGAACGGGGGATTATTCAGATCGAGGGTAAGGGAGAAATGACAACCTATTGGTTGTGCGGGAAGAAGTGAATCAATTCAAGTCGCCCCAAGTTGTTCAAAAATAGCGTGAGGATATTCGCAATGCCCTTGTAGAGATTTTTTGATCCAAGAGTTAATAAAATTATACAGTAATTTATCCTTGGCAATCCAGCTTATTCCACTTACTTCTTTATCTCGATCCTGTTCGCTCGGACAAATTTCAATAATACATCTTTCATATAACGCTCTCAAACAATCATAACCAATATGACCGTGACAGATCCAACGAACTAGGGGAAATGAAGCGTTTGCTACTTTTTCCGTATAAATGTTGTAGTATTGCCCTCAAGGGGTGACAAGCAGGCTGAAAAGCGTGTGGAGAAAGGAACTTGGCAAACGTCCCCAAAAAGAATAGAGTTGTCTAGACCGACAACTCTATGAAAAAATGTTTCCCGAATTATACCAGAAAGTCTTCGACATTA
>JBCCVR010000034.1:0-42756 GCA_039194995.1 Cyanobacteria bacterium P01_E01_bin.42
ATAAACTACCAGATTTAAACAAAAAGTTCGTTGAATATATCAACGATATCTTAGAATTAAATAATTGTTCCCAAACCGAGCAGCTTCTGAATTATGGGCAATTCTTGATTGTGTTTGACGGAATGGATGAAGTTGCCTATGAAAATAGACGTGACCTCCAGTATCAAATTCGTGCCTTTACTCAAAGTTATTATAAAAATCGTTTTATTATTGCTTGCCGAACGCAAATTACAGATTATACCTTTCCTACATTTACTTATATCGAAGTTGCCGAACTAAGTCCGGAACAAACTAAAAGATCTGTGAGGGTCGGTTTTCAATCTTTAATGAATTCTAATGCTGGAGGGAAAAAATTTGCCAGCAAATTCCTGCTAGACTTAGAATCTTCAAAAAATCAGAAAATCTTGCAGATTTCTACAGATCCGATCTGGTTAAATGTCATGCAAGGGATTTTTCATGAAGACAAAAAACTTCCTTTAAAACCATTTGATTTATACGAGCGCGGGTTAAAATTAATTTTTCAACTGGCAGAGTCTTATGAAGAACTTGACTCGAAAACAATTTATCAAGAGTTTGTCCCGGAAAAAAAACTCGACTTGTTATCTTATCTAGGCGTTCTGACTTTTACCAAAAAAGAACTTTTTTGCGATCGCGATCGCCTATATGCTTACATTGCCCGTTACTTTTTTGACTCCCTCTCCCGCAATAACAAAAAAGAAAGAGAAATCTTATTACAAGAAAGTAAAAAGATTTTAAAGATTGTTGAAACTCATCATCATATTCTCGTTGAGAAAACGCAAAAATACTACGGTTTTTCTCGTTTGGGCGTGCAAGAATATCTGATTTCTCGCTTTCTCTTAAAAAGTTTTTCACCGGACTCCTTAGACAAAAAACTAGAGCGTTTCGAAAATTTAACTTGGAACGATCTCTTTATTTTAGCAGTCGGAACGATGGAGTATGTCGATGATTTTCTCCTGAAAATGAAACAGAGAATCGATCGCATTATTTCTGACGATAAAAAACTACAAATTTTTCTATCATGGGTCTATCAAAAAGCAATTTTTGTGCAAGCTCCCTATAAAGTCGCGGCGGTACGAGCCTTTTATTTATCCCAAGCGATTAATCCCATGTTCGATCCTAAATTATCTCACCCGCTTGATTTTTCCCATGCTGTTAACCGAGGTTTGAAAGTTTCCATTCACGATCGCTCTCTGGCTTGCAATCTCGATCGGGATTTAGATTACGCATTCAATCATCAAACCATTGTGGAGTTAGCGCCAGATTTTATTATCGATTTAATTCTCGATTCTCTGTTGGTCACTTATGCTCACGATCTGGATTTATTTCTCACTTTTACCGAGGATCGCAATATCGAAATTGGTAGCGATCTCAAACGCGCCCTCGAACGATTTCACGAACAACTTCCCGATCTGGATCGCGATCGCATTCATTATCAAAAATGGTGGAAAGAGCATGGAGAGATTTGGACGAGAAATTTAAGATTGGCAATTATCGAGCATCGTAACATCGGTTATGATTGGCAATTTAGCAAAGAACAAAAGAAGAATCTCAAACAGTATTATGATTCTATTAAATTATTGGTAGAGTGTATGTATAGCACGCCCAATATTAGCGATAAAACCATTCAAGAAATTGAAGATACGCTCCTCTTACCGATCGCTGAAATTGAAAAACAAAGCAAAATCAATACATAATCTAAGAGTAGTAGCAATGACAAAGAGAACCCTCAAACATGAACGAATTGCAAATTATGTTTTGTAAATTGTGACTTATTTCGACCGCGATCGCGCCTCGATGTGGGAAAATGACAACAAAATACCTGTATCTCAAGCCTCCCGGACGAGCAGGAGGATATCGCTAATCGATCGTTGATAATTGAAATGATTGCTCCGTCGCGCCCTTATAAAAGTCGCCTGTTTAACTTTCTCAACCGCCAGAGAATCGTACTGGGCGATCGCCTTGGGAAAATCTTTCGTCAAGCTAAAACCGCCACAATTTGGGGGGCGCAAATTCTCGTTTATCCCGCTTACCTCGTTGCACAAGCCGGGCGTGCTTTCGTCTGGAAACTCGAACAAAAAGTTGCTCCCATTCCCTTGCCCGAAACCGGAAAAGCAACGCGAGATGACTATCTCCCCGTCGATATCCCCGTTTGGAAAACCCTCGATCGCGTTAAACCCCTCCTGGATACCTTACCGGGACATTACGAAATTCAAACCTTTGCCCCCCCCGTTCTTTGGGGTGAAAATATCCCCGCGATCGCCCCAACACAGGATAGCTCTACCCAAACCCCCATCGTCGATCGATCGCATCGCATTCGCGGTATTGCTTCCACTCTCGATCGGCATCGTTTGGGTTTAGCAACAGTAGACAATCAATTTCTCGATGTCCTCACCGAAAAACAACAAGAAACCCTGCAACAAACCATTCGCTGGGAACTGGCAGATTATGCCTATCGACAGTATCTGCAAAGAATCAAAGCACGGCAATATTTAATTCCGCCTTCTTTAACCGTCAATCCCAATATCCTCCGCCCCCTCCGTTGGTTTTGGCAACTAATGCTTTGGGAACAACAAAGTTCGATTGCGATGGCGATCGATCTGTTTGAAGAGGCGCAGATCGTTTCCCAATGGCAGAACATTGCCCTAGCCACTCAGAAGGCTGACAATACAGGCGAGATCGACAACTTGGAGGAAAAAGAACAATCCCTTTCTCTCTGGCAATCTCCCCTTCTCGTTAGCGATCTGGTGGTTGAGTTGGATGAAGTGGTCTCCCTCTTGGAAACCAAGCAGGACGATTTTCGCGATCGCCTCGATATTTGGTGGCAGGAGTCGAACAAAGTCGATCTTAGCGATCGCGATCGCCTTGTCAAGCTCCGGTTTTTCCTACAAGCTGCAATGGATTATTTCTTTGGCATCACCGATAAAAATCCGGCTTTGCCTGTTGCCTCTGTAGAGGAAGAGCCGTGGTTGGCATGGGAGGAACTTTACGATCGCTCTCGCCAAAAGTTCGTTCCTTCGATTTCCCAACCCGAACCAGAAATGAAGGAACTCGACGTTTATCCCGATACTCTTTCGTTATCTTCTTTAAACGCCGATCCTCATTCTTCTTCACAAAAATTAGAGTCCATGCCTGCCGATCGCGATCCAACTCCTCAGAACGAGAATGCTCTTACTCCCAAAAACGAGAAAAAAAAGATTGCCAACCGACTCCCACCCGATCCAGATTTGCTCGAAGTTGAAGCGAAAAGCACGGGATACGTCGAACATCCCCTTGAAAAGATTCTCAAACTTGTCGATCGCGTTATGGCATGGGTTGAAGATGCGATCGTGGCCATTTGGAATTTTCTCAAAAGAACTTTTTTCTCCCGAAAAAAATAGTTTTGGTTATTGGTTATTGGTTGTTGACGATTAAAACGCCAAGATTTACCCCCTAGAAAATCCTATTTTACCCTTGGCACATTTGGGTTAAACCAATTGATTTTCCTGACGTAAATAGGCTTCGATAAAAGATTCGAGATCGCCATCCATAACATCAGAAATTGCCGTGGTTTCCTCCCCAGTCCGCAAATCCTTCACCATTTGATAGGGATGAAAAACATAGTTGCGAATCTGATTTCCCCATGCTGCTTCTACCATGTCGCCGCGAATTTCGGCGATTTCATTGGCGCGTTGCTCTTCAGCAATAACCAGTAATTTGGCCTTGAGTAACGTCATTGCCCGCTCTTTATTTTGCAACTGCGATCGCTCTTCAGTGCAGCGCACCGCAACCCCGGTCGGAAGATGTACGATCCGCACGGCAGTTTCCACCTTGTTCACATTTTGTCCGCCCTTTCCCCCTGCCCTCGAGGTGGAAATATCCAAATCTTTTTCGGGAATATCCAACTGAATGGCAGACTCGTCTAATGCAGGCATCACTTCAACCCCGGCAAAGCTAGTTTGACGCTTGCCATTCGCATTAAAAGGAGAAATGCGTACCAAGCGATGGGTGCCTTTCTCGGCTTTTAAGTAACCGTAGGCATAATGACCTTCAATTTCAAGGGTTGCAGACTTAATTCCCGCTTCATCTCCCCGAGAGCATTCTCTTTCCGTGATTTTATAGCCCTGTTTTTCTCCCCAACGCAGGTACATCCGCAGAAGCATTTCCGCCCAATCTTGTGCATCCGTACCGCCGGCTCCGGCATTAATGGTTAAAATAGCGCCTTCAGTGTCGTATTCTCCCGAAAGGAGTTGTTGCAATTCCCAACGATCTAAGGCTTGATTGAGTTCTGTTATAATTTGGGTTGCTTCTAGCAATAACCCCTCATCATCGTCGAGTTCGAGGAGTTCGGCGATCGCCCCGGCATCTTCCCAAGATTTCTGCCAGTGGAGATAGCGATCGCGACTGGATTTGAGTTCATTTAATTGTTGTAGGAGTTTCTCGGCTCGGGCGCGATCGTCCCAGAAATTGGGCTGGGCGGCCAGTTGTTCCAAATCTTGTATCTTGGCATTGAGAGCGGGTAAGTCAAAGATACTCCTGGGTTTTCCCCAGGCGACTCGACAGCATTGACAGTTCGCGCTTGAGTTCTGTTAGTTCCATACTCGTTACTTTTTACTCCGCGTTCGATTATACCGTTAAATCAACCGTGAAAATCAGATCGTTATAGTCGCGATCGCCACCGTTAAATAAATCCTCAAAACCAAAGGTATTATTCCCCAGTAAAACGAGGTGATCGACACGGTCGGGATTTGCCGCAGTATAGAGGAAGTACGCATTGATATCAGAACCCACCGAATTGTTGGGGTTATCGATGAGGAAACCCGTGGGAGTCGAATTGACAATAATATAGGGGGCATAAAGCGATGACCCATCTAAACTTATCGTCGTACCAGTTTGACTTTGGTTGGACGGACTCAGTGCCAGATTGCTCACGCGATTTTCGATCGCCGCCCGAGCGTATCCCGTATCTCCAGGAGCGATGCCCGCAACCGTCCCGTTAATATCGTCAATCTTATACAGTCCCACCACATTATCAAAATTCGCCTCTCGATAAGCCTCAAAGCGCCCTTGTACGCTCCCCGTCACGCTGAGGAGATCGATAACCTCTAAACCCGAGGTTTGCTTTGTACCTACTCCGAGGGGGATGCTAGAAGTCGTTTGTTGAATTTGCAGACTTAAACCATTAATAAAATTGAGATTGAATACACCACTTCCCTGATTGCTGACATTCAAGTCTCCCGAGCTAAAACTCGTTGTCGAACCATCCAGATCGGTTAATTCGAGGGCAAAGCGATCGCCAGAAGCAAAGGTTTCGGTAATGAGCGTTTGCTGCGAGATTTCAAAACCACTGGGGCGAAAACTATTGGGTAGGGCGGAAAATAATTCCAACGTGCTTGTGGTTTGATTGCTGGCATCCAAACGCAACAATTTAATGGTTGACAGAGTACTGAGAACTGCGCCTTGCAAACTCACCTCTAAATTGGAACCTCCCGCACCACCGGCTGTAAAAATATTCGTACTGCTATTAACGCTTAAGATAGAAGAGTCTACAGGTGTTGTCGGGTCTGTCGGGTCTGTCGGGTCTGTGGGTGTCGAATCCGCTACCGTCGCGCTCATCGTAAAACTAAAGGTTGCCAGAGAAGCATTATCCGTATCGAAGGAAATGGTTGTATTGTAAGCGCCTACCGTTGAAGGATCGAAAGTGACATCAAAAGTCGTACTACTTCCCGATGCAATGGTGGTAGGTGTTGTCGTAAAAGATGACGTATCGATGCTAAAGAAAGAACTGCCCGATAGATTGGGAATGGTCGTAATATTTAGGTCAGCCCCGCCAGAGTTGGCAATTTGGAAGGTCGTCACAACGGGCGCAACACCCACAATCAGCGTGCCTAAATCGATATTTTCGCTGGAAGAAATCGTTGCTCCCGTATCGGTGCGGGTAACGGAAACACCCGATGTGAATTCGGTAATATTACTCGAACCGATCGTATTCGAGCCGCCATTGTTAGCAGTCGGCGCAGTTCCGGAAACTTCTTCAACATCCGAGCCTCCCGTATTTCCCGTTACGGTGATGCTTGTAAGAGCGATGGTGACTGGAGTGTTAGAACTATCTGTTGCAATTCCTCCCCCTGTCGAACTGGTATTACCAGTAATTGAAGTTCCTCCGCTAATGGTTAATGTCGAACCATCTTTAGAGCGAATGCCTCCCCCTTGTCCCCCCGTTGCCGTATTCCCGGTAATCGAGCCGCCCGTAATATCAAGCGTCGCCCCCGCCCCACTCTCATCAAAGTTGCCATCATTGTCGATCGCGCCCCCGCCATCGGCCGTTCCTCCGTCCCCTTGAGAAACATTATTACTAATCGTGGTATTGGTCAGTCTCATATTGGCCGCGGAACCACCAATACCAACATTGGATAAACCACCGCCATCATCGGCAGCCGTGTTATTAGTAATCGTCGAATCATTAATCGCAACCGTACCGCCGCGATTAAACAAAGCACCGCCATCGTCCCCCAAACTCGAACCCGTGGCAGCATATCCGCCCTGCAAGGTGACATTATCTAGGGTTAAATTGCCCGTAGAATCGACGAAAAAGAGACGAAAATTTTCGCTGGCAGAAGCCGATCGCTCGATGGTCGAACCATTACCGGTAATTACGATTGTTGAGGTAATAATCGGCAGTCCGGTCACTCCAAAGGCAGGATCGGTATTGTCTGAAGCGGTTAGGGAAAAAGTAGAGTTCGATAAAATAATCGTATCGGATCCCGGATTGGTCGCCTCATCATTCGCTTGAGTAATGGCCGAAATTAACCCGGCTGTATCGTTTGCATTGACGTTAAACGTGGCAAAAATACTCGGATATTCTGCTAAGATTTCCGGTTTAAAGGCGAGGGGTGCGTCAACTCGACCCGTTCGATAGTCAAGTTCCCAATTGCCGCCTAATGCGGCGTTTCCGGTTAAAGTGTTCGAAGCCGCAATATTTGCCCCGGTTAAGCGTCCCAATTGTTCAACAAATTCTCGCCCTCGCGGGTCTTTGGCAACTTCACAGCCATACAACAAAATTTCTGGGCGCGGGGAATTGAAGCGCGATCGCCACTGCCTGAAAAGGGGAGCATAGACGGCTAAACTCTCTGAATTTAACTGAGTTTTACCCAAGGATAAGGTGCCGGGAGCGCCGTGGGAAATAATATGGAGGCTCTGGATTTTTTCGCGAGGGGATAAATTAGCCAGATAGCGATCGATTTGTAGGATTCCATCCTCAGTCGGTTCGAGGAACAAGACCTTTGCACCGGAAAGTGCCCCTTCGGCGAGTAAAGCATCCCGATCTACAGCGCGATCGACGATCGCGAGAATTCCTTCCCCGGGTGCGGAGCGAATTAAAGTCAGTAGATGTTGCGAAGTGTTACTTGTAGCGCCGTGCTTGGACATAATATCGTCTCGCTCCTCAGTCGATCGCTTCAATATTAACCATATAAACCCCGCGATCACAAGGATGCAATTGCGGGATTATCCTTCTATCTTCTAGGATTTCTCGATTTCGATAACAGAGGATGGAAGTAGCTCAAAATCCCTCTGAACCCAAAAGTTGAGGGACATTAAAGCAACTAAAGCCAGAATCGCAATGATTCCAACAATAGCAATGGCATTATTGAGCACTGCCAATTTATATAAAACATCTGCCACCGACTCGATAGGATTTTTCGGTTGTTGTTGTTGTTGCTGATTTTTCATTTATCTTAGAAGTAGTTACTTGTTCCTCTGTCCTTGGGGCAGAGGGATTTTCTTTTGCTGAAGTATTGAGGAACGAGCGCAATTGCTGCCAACGCAGAGCAAGATAGCTAAATTCTCTAGGTTTCACAGGGACTTACCCAAGAAGAAAGGTATCAAGAGCGCCGTGTCGAGAAATCATACTGTCTCGCTCCTCAATCGATCGCCTCAATATTAGCCGAATTTGGCAAGTTCTGGCATGGTCGTTCATCTGAATTGCGATCGGCCGATTTGCCTCTCCGCGCAAAGCAAAATTTAATACTTTGCCAACAAACTCAATCTTGTCACCTCGACCCAAAAGATTAAGACAAATGGGGAAATGCGATCGCGCCTTCCCCCTTTTCTTCAGACTGAATTTAGACTTTCGTCTAATAACCCCCGAGTCCTTCTGGAGATAAGCTAGAGACGGTCTAGACCCTATACTTGCTGATTTAGCATCCAATATCCCAAGGGAGGATAGCCGCTTATGGCATTAGATTACTTCGCTCCTGGTGTCTACGTTGAAGAAGTAGACCGAGGGAGTCGCCCAATTGAGGGCATTAGCTTGAGTATTGCTGGATTTATCGGTTTCACCGAAGACGTGCGCGGTGATGCGGAACTGTTCAAGCCCATCATGATCACCAACTTCGAACAGTATCTCGAATACTTCGGCAAACCCAATTCTGATGGATTTACCGAGTATACAAAAGACGATCAAACCTATTATCCTTACCTACCTTTCGCCGTTCAGGGTTGGTTTGTGAATGGTGGCGGACGGTGTTGGGTAACGAGTATCGGTACTAAGCTCCCCGGCTCCGAACCCCCACCAGTCGAAGAAACCGCTACAAAACTCCTCACGGCGGGTGGCAAACCCTCCTTGAGCGCCAACCTGAAACTTCCCGAAGCAGCCGACGAAGCCCCCGCACTTCCCCCCGGTAATGCGGCCCGCATGGTTGTCCTCATCGAAGAAAGCACCCCCAAAGCACCGGAGGATGACTCCGAGCCACCTATTGATGACGGACAGTATTTCAAACTTAAAGTCATCCTCGGCGAACAGATTCTCGAAGAATACGATAATCTTTCCATGAACCCCGAGGTCGAAGCCACCGTTGCCGATTATGTCGTCACGGTGTTAGAAGAATCGGAATATTTGACCTTTGGCGATATTTCCGTGAGCGGTCAGGCTCTCTCTCGTCGCCCCGGTAATGGCGCTTACGAAATCGCCCCTCCCCCTTACATTTCTCCGGTTGACAATGCCACCCGCGATATTGCAGGCAGTCGCAACGAGAAAAAAGGCATGCAGGGGATGTTTGAGGTGGATGAAGTGGCCATGGTTGCTTTCCCCGACCTCATGCTTCTCTATCAAACCGGAATCCTCGACCTCGACCAAGTGCACGGGGTGATGGAAATGATGGTCAGCATGTGCGAGAATTCCTTCCCCGGGCCTCCTTATCGCATGGCCGTTCTCGATCCCCCGCCAGTCAAACCCGGCAAAAGCAACGACCCCGTTGCGCCGGAAAACCAAAAGCCTCAAGATGTTGACGCTTGGCTGACATCATTCAACCGCCGTTCTATGTTCGGCGCGCTTTATTATCCTTGGATTAAAGTTGCCAACCCCGCCAATGCCGGTCGCCCGATCATGGTTCCTCCTTCCGGTCACATGATGGGTGTTTGGTGTCGTACCGACCAAAGCCGGGGTATTTTCAAAGCCCCTGCAAACGAAACCCCTCGCGGCGTTTTAGGCTTGGCTTACGAAACCAATATGCGGGAGCAAGAACTCCTCAACCCCAAAGGCATTAACTGCATCCGTAACTTTGCCAGTTACAATCGCGGTTACTTGATTTGGGGCGCTCGCACTCTGGTGGATCCCACCGATATTCAGTGGCGCTACATTTCCGTTCGTCGTTTGATGAGCTACATTGAAAAATCCATTGAAATCGGAACTCAGTGGGTCGTCTTCGAACCCAACGATCGCGATCTTTGGGCACGCGTAACGCGAACTGTGAGCAACTTCCTCGAAGGATTATGGCGCGCGGGAGCATTACAAGGCGGTTCTCCTGGAGAATCTTTCTACGTCAAGTGCGATGGCGAACTCAACACCAACGAAACGATGATGATGGGTCGCCTATACGTCGAAGTTGGCGTATGTCCCGTCCGTCCGGCTGAATTCGTCATCTTCCGGATCAGCCAGTGGGCACCTGGGGGCTAATTAAGATAGGAAGAGGGAGGAGAGACGAAGGAGAGAGAAGAGATGAAGGATAAAGAGGAAAGCATTTTCTTGTCCATCTTCCCCTGCTCCCTCCGCTCCCCCCGCTCCCTTAACTCTCTATCACCTATTATCACTAATACAAAACCATGACAGACGTAACCCCAATTCCAACCAGTCGGTTTTATATCAACTTTGATAATCTGACCGAGAAAATGGTGGCCAGTGTTGGCGAAATGTCCTTTGAAGGAAAAACAGCCGGTCACGAAAAACCCATTGCTTCCACCAAAGATGGGAAAACTCTCTGGCAAAGTACCTCCTCTGGCTTTTCCGATAACCCTGACTTTTCTATTGAAGTCTATTTGGTTGAAGGCGATATGGATTGGTACAATTGGTTCAAATCTATCGTTCCGAAAAGTGAAGGCGGCGATGGTGTTGGGCTAGCTGGTCGTCAGGGAGGAACCCTTACAGCATTTAATGCCAGTGATGAAGTCGTTCTCGAATGGACGATTACCAATGCTTGGCCGAAGAGCTACAGCTTATCCGACCTTTCGGCAGATGGCAGCGATTTAGCGAAAGAAACTTTTGAACTCGTTTGTGAAGATGTCGTCCGCACGACTTAATTCTTGGCTTAATTTTTGGTTGGATTGCGGGTCATTCTTTTAATGACCCCTAGGAAAATTCGACATCGATTGAAATTTACCCAATCGAAATTCAACGAATATTCAACCCATAAATTCAATGAGTTGAATTTTGCGATCGCACCATCTGTATAAACCCAACAAGCTAAACCCAACAAGCTAAACTCAATAAGGAGCAAAACAATGGCATCCGGAGAAATTCTTGCCTGTTCTAAATTTTACATTAGTATTGACGGACTCGACGACTTAATTATTAAGAGCATTAGCGGCATTGGCGCAACGATCGAATTAGCCGGCTCCGATGCTTCTTATGGCGTAACCAAAGGCGGAATCAGTGCCGTACAATCCACCGTAACGGGGGTTAGCAATTCCAACCTCACCATTACTTTCGTAGGAACTGCTGAAGATAAGCGGGTTTACGATTGGTATTACGCTTCTCACTCCACTGAATATTCCGGGGGAGGAAGCGAGAGTAAAGGGGAACGCAAAACTGGAACGATCTCCCTCTACAATCAGGGCGGAGAAGAGGCAGCAACTTGGGTTTTAACAGGGGTTTTTCCCGTTAGTTATAAAGGGTCTTCTCTGTCAGCAGAAGATGCGGCACTCTATGAAGAAACTCTCGATTTTGCTTACGAAAATTTGTCTCGGACTGCTTAATAAATTGCGGCTTATCGATCGCTTTTAACCGCTCTCCAAAAAAAACTCGATGGGAGTGCGGGACAATCGACGCGACGGCCTCGCCCTTCCGAATCATTGGAGAGATCTATTAAAATTAGAGAAGCGATCGATAGCCCATTCGGAGAAAAAGAAAGATGGCAGAACTTAAACCCATTCCAACTAGTCGTTTCTATATGGAATTTGACGGGTTGACCGAAAAAATGGTCGCCAGTGTTGGCGAAATTTCTTTTGAGGGGGAAATTTCAGGCCAAGATAAGCCTCATTCGGCTTCAAAATATACCTTTACATATTGGCAAACCACATCGGGCCGTCAGAATAACCCTAATATTACGCTTGAGGTGTATTTAGTCAAGGGAGATATGGATTGGTATAAGTGGTATGAAAGATGTACCCCGATGAGCGATGGCGGCTGGGGGTCTTGGGGACTGTATCGCAAGAGCGGAACCCTGACTGCTTATAACAGTTCTGACGAGCCAGTTTTGAAGTGGAACATTAACAACGCTTGGCCGAAGAGCTACTCCGTTTCCGATCTGTCTGCTGATGGGAGTGAGTTTGTGAAAGAAACCTTTGAGATTGTCTGCGAGGATATTACAAGAGTTAGTGCGAGTTCGCTATTTTTCTAAAAATATATTGAGTAATTTATTCTTTATTTAAGTTTGGAGAAAATTTTTATGGCACGAGGAAGCAGCAAATCAAAGAAAACTTACAGCAGTGGCAACGCGAGTTATAGCAAATATGGTTCGACTTCTAGCGGTTCGACCTATAGTGGCTCGATGACCCGTAGAACCTACAGTAGCAGTAATGCCAATTATCAAAGCTACGGTTCGAGTTATCGGACTTCTGCCTATCAGCGATCGAACATTCGCAGAACCTACAGCAGTT
Source organism: Cyanobacteria bacterium P01_E01_bin.42 (assembly GCA_039194995.1). Classification (GTDB taxonomy): domain Bacteria; phylum Cyanobacteriota; class Cyanobacteriia; order Cyanobacteriales; family Spirulinaceae; genus CCY15215. The sequence continues at coordinate 12,151 of JBCCVR010000034.1, forward strand.
CGACCCCATATTATCGCAGGCAGGGCGTAACCCACAGCCTCACGGACTCATTACTCTCTACTCTGGGAGTCGAACGAAATTATCGTCCCTCAACCACAAGCTATCGCAAATATGGCTCGAAGTACAGCAGGTCAACATCCCAATTCTCGGGTTTGGGTGTAAAACGGAAATTTACAGCGAACAAAAATAACGCGACAAAAGAAGTTTTAACCAATTCGAGATTCTATGTTGATATCGATGGGATTTATTCGGATTTAGTGATTAAGAGTATTAGCGGTCTCGGTTCTTCCCTAGAAGCAACAGAAGATAGCAATGCTCATGGAGCCAGTAAATATGCAATGAGTTTCATGCAAGCGACGGTAACGGGGGTAAACGCCAATAATATTACGATGACGTTTATGGGAAGTTCAGAAGATAGCAGTCTTTACAATTGGTATAAATGGTCTCATTCATCCAAGTTTATTGGTGGAATGACCTTACTGGGGGGAACGAAAAAAACAGCTACGGTCGTCGTTTACGATCAAGGTGGTGGAGAAGGGGCGCGTTGGAACTTGTTCGGACTTTTTCCCGTGAGCTATAAATGCTCTGGTTTCTCCGCCGATAGTAACGACCTTTATCAAGAAACCATCGAGTTTTCTTGCGAAAGAATTAAGCGAGTTGATGATTCTTGGTTCTAAACCTAAATAAATACCCCACCCCCAACCCCTCCCAAGAGAGGAGTAAGAACCCACCCCCAACCCCTCCCAAGAGGGGAGTTAAGCGCCACTGCCACTCTCTCCCAAAGCAGTAAACATTAACCCACTACAAGCTCATGACACTCAGTTATCTCCAAGAAGCCTCTTTATTATCCGGACTGTATGCGTTACCGGAAGTTCTGACCAGCAATCGCTTTTACGTCGATCTGCTGGTGGATGCTTCGGGACTCGTGGATGCCTTTTTCACCGAGTGTTCGGGGTTCAAACGCAGTTATGATGTCATCGAAGTTGCCGAGGTCACTGCCCAAAAATGGGGAGCGGATGGCACGAATTACGGTCGGGTCGTGAGAACGAAAATACCGGGGAATACCAAGAGTGAGAATATTACCCTTAAAAGAGGACTGACCCTAACAACCACATTATGGGATTGGTTTGCGACCATCGAACAAGGACAGTGGAGCGAGCAATTTCGCGATGGCGCGATCGTGATTTACAACCAATGGGGCTCGGAAATGGCGCGTTATACGTTTACCGGAGGTTGGCCGGTCAGCTATACGATTGGTTCTTTAAATGCCAATACCAATGATTTTGTGATTGAAGAACTCGAACTCGCAGTAGATGAGTTTTATCGCGACGCAGTTTCGAGCGAATACGAAGCTGAAGCCAGCGATTACTCCTACAAAGCGGCTCAGTTTTTCAGTATGTAGAATCTCTAAGAATAGCGATCGCGCGCGATCGCTCCTCATTTCAATTAATCTCAACCCGATTGGTTAATGATACAAACTGAGTTTGAATTTGCTCTACCCAAAGGATACATTGATGCTGACGGCAATATTCATCGCACTGGAATCATGCGCTTGGCAAGGGCGATCGACGAAATCGTTCCCATGCGCGATCCGAGGGTGAAAACCAATCCCGCTTACGCAACGGCAATTATCCTCTCGCGGACAATCGTGCGTTTAGGGGCATTGGATAATATTTCTCCGGCAATTATCGAAGGGCTTTTTGTTGCAGATTTAAACTATTTGCAGAAATTTTATCGCAAAATTAACGAACTAGAAGAGGAGGAAGAAGAAACACCCAAACAAGATGAAGAAGAATCCGAACAGGAAGAATAAAGATTTTATCGGTTATTTTTTCTGTTATTATCGATCGCAATTCATCCCTCAATAATTTCAGCCTGCCGATATGATTTCAACTCAATACAGTTTTACCCTCCCCAAAGGATTGATTGATAAAGAAGGGAAGTTATATCGCAACGGAATCATGCGCTTGGCAACAGGAGCAGATGAAATTAGCATCCAGAAACATCCCCTCGTTTTAGAGAATCCCGCTTATCGAACTTTGGTTATCTTATCCCGAACGATCGTGCAGTTGGAAGAATTATCGACGATTTCGATCGATATTCTCGAAGATTTATTTTTAATAGATTCCGATTATTTACAAGATTTCTACAATCAGATTAACGGTTGGGGAGCAGAAATGTTAGCAGTGGGGGAGTAATCGGCTATCCCTTGGATCGCCTGTACCAAGAGATAGCCTATATTGCTCTGAATTTCCACTGGCCGCTAGATGATATTCTGCAATTAGAACATGCCGAGCGGCAGCGTTGGATCGAACAAATCAACCAATTAATGAGTTGAAGAAATGTAAAAAATTTTTACATTCCCCCGATTGGTTTCTTTTTTGTCTTTAATAGAGGTAACTGGGGCATTTTGAGTCTCTCGATCGCAATGGCTTCTCTCATCTCCAAATCCTTACCCTCTCAACACGCTCAAACATTGGATTCTTCAGATTTAAGTTCGGTTTGTCAAAAACAAATTGAACAAATTGCGTATTGTTTGACCTGTTTGGCAACATGGATCGCTTATCGAGAACGAGCGGGGGACGAGCGCAAATCTTTTCGTTTTTTTCAGAAAGATAATTGTATCAATCGAGAACTTTTAAGTTATTTAGAAGGCGAAAAATGGCTCGATCGCGATTTTCCAGAATTGCAGTGGACGCAATGGCAATTACAGGACGAGCCGATGCCTCAGTTACGCGCGATCGACTCGCAAAAATTTGCTTTAGCTGGAGAGAATAAAACCCGCGTTTATATTTATTGTTTCGACGGACAAGAAAAACCCGATGAATATTTTTTACTCTGGAGAGAAACGCCTCTATCTGATGCAGAATATACTTATCTTCAACAACAAGTCAATTTGCTGCAAAATTATATGACATTGTTGCAAACTGTGGCCAGACAACAGGAAGAAATTGAGTTTTTAGAACAACTCATCCAACGGGGAAAGCATCAATTACGAGAGCCTTTAGCCTTAATTGGATTGTATGCAGAAAATCTATGTTTGAGCTTACCTGAAGGGCGCTGTCACCAACAGGCACGAAGTATTCAAGAGAGCACCCGGGAATTGAGTCGCAGTTTAAAACGATTGCTCAATAGCGATCGCGAAATGCGAATTTATCCAGCACTCTACGATTTAAGAAAAATTTTACAAGAAACCCTCAACTTATTAGAACCTCGTTTGGAACAGAAAAACATACAATTGATTTATCCCGAACGGGGCATTATTCTCGCGGTCGATCGCTGGCAAATCAAACAAGTGTTTGAGGTGTTGCTTTGCAATGCCATTGAGTTTAGCCCCGAGGGGGAAAAACTACATTGTCATTGGCAAATTTTTGAGGGAGAAGTCTCGATTGAAATTTGCGATCGCGGTGTTGGTTTATCATCAGAAGATATCGAAAATGTTTTTTCTCCGTTCTATTCTCGGCGAGTCGGTGGAACGGGATTGGGACTCGCCATTGCGAAAGATATTATCGATCGCCATTGCGGTAAAATTTGGGGAGAAAATCGGCCGGAAGGAGGGGCGCGTTTTTGTTTTACCTTACCCCGTCAAGGGGCTGAAAGTGCCATCGGCGTTTTAGGGGAATTTATTCTTTAATTTAAGTTTGAATTTAAAGTATGAATCATGATCGAACCAACAATCGAGAAAACACAAACTATTTCTATTTTGTTAGTTGATGATAACCCAGGCTTTCGCCAAGGACTGCGCGTTCTACTCGATACCTATAGCGATCGCGGAGAGGTTCGCTATGAGGTTATGGGAGAAGCGGCGAATGTATCAGAAATGCGGGTTTTGCTCGAACAAAAGCACCCGAACCTGATTTTCTTAGATTTAGAACTTTCAGAAAACAAAGCCGAAAATAATGGGATTGATGCTTTAATTAGCTTGCAGGAATTATCCTACGAGGGAAAAGTTTTAGTCTTGTCTTCCCATCAAGATGAAAGTTGGATTTTTCGCGCCATGCAGGGCGGTGCAAAAGGATATATCTTTAAAGATTGTTTGACGGAGCAATTAGATGAGGCGATCGCGACTGTCCTCGACGATAAAATCTATTTAGCGCCTGAAGTTGCAACTCGTTTTTTCCGACAGTTTCAAGTGTATGCCGGACATTCCCTTCCCATTGCAAAATCTCTAAAATTGACCGAACGAGAACAGGAGGTTTTACACTGGTTGGTGCAAGGTGCATCGAATGATGCGATCGCAAAAAAACTCTATGTTACCGTTGCCACGGTTAAGGCTCATTTGTCCTCAATCTTTACAAAGCTAGAAGTCAAAAATCGCACCCAAGCGATCGTTAGAGCCATTCGATTGGGACTGGTACAAGCATAATTTTCAGTCACCAGTCACCAGTCACCAGTCACCAATTCATCAACAACCAATAACCAACAACAAAAATGAGCAATCATTTAGCGATCGCTACGGTTACAGCTACTTTGCAAAGACTGTTACAATCAGCCATTCAAGGAGATGTGGAAGGAGCAAGGGTTACAACTGTACGGCCGGATTCAATCGGAACGGCTACCCCTGAAACGGGAGTTAATCTTTATTTGTATCACGTTCCTATGAATTATATTTGGGGAAATAGTGCGGAAATTCAACGGCGCAATCGGAAAGGAATTGCCGCAAATAAAGCCCGAACGGCTCTAGATATGAATTATATGATTAGTTTCTATGGTAATGATGCCGAACTCGAACCCCAACGATTGCTTGGCAGTGTCGTTCGCACTTTAGCCGATAATGGGACGCTGACCAAAGAGATGATTGCCGATACATTAACAGACTCCAACCTCGGTTATTTGCTCGAATCAACCCTTACCAATCAAGTCGAACAAGTTTTATTAAAACCTTTAGATTTATCAATTGAAGATTTATCGAAAGTTTGGTCGGTGTTTTTTCAAACCCCTTATAATTTATCAATGGCTTATGAAGCCAGCGTAGTGATGATTGAGGGAGAAAAAGTCGGCTCTAAGTCTCTGCCAATGGGAGACCGATTTGGCGGGATCGGAACTTTTGCCAATCAACCCACAGTGGCTGATGTTATTCACCAAGAGGGTCGTTTTATTCCCATTGAAATGGATAGCACCCTCGTGATTCGCGGGAAAAATTTACAAGAAGAAGAGGTGTGGGTTCGGATTGGAGACGCAGAGGCACGAGCAGAAGAAGTGGAGAAAAATAAAATTGTTTTCCCTCTATCATCTTTTCCTCAAGACCAATTAAAAGCAGGGATTCAACCCTTGCAAGTCATTCATCGATTTTCTTTCTATACTGAGATCGGTGATGACAGTAATGACGGAGAAAGTCAGAGTCAAGATCCGATTGAAAGATTTCGCAATGTGGAATCTAATATTATTCCTTTGGTTCTACGACCGACTTTAGTCAATGTTTTGCTGGACAATGTTATCGGGAGCGGTAGACAACTGCGTAATGGGACTATAATTGTTGAGAGCAATCTGGAAATTAAACTCACTCAGAAAGTTATTTTGGCCTTGAACGAGAGCACGCAAGATAATCCACAGGCCTATCTCTTTGAAGCAGCACTTTTGGAACGCGATACCCATATTGTTTCCATTCCATTTAAGGGGGTGAAAGCTGGAAATTACTTGATTCGCTTGCAGGTTGATGGGGCAGAAAGTACACTAGAACGAGATAGCAATCCCAATAGCCCCACCGCCGGTTTATTTATTCAGCCCATGTTATCGATCGCCTAAATTTTGCAGATAAATTTTGAATCAATTTGAGGACAAACTCGTGAATGAAGAAGAACTCAGGCAAAAACTCGATAACGAACTCGATATTATGAGTTTCAATCGTTTAAACGAACTGGGGAATGAAGCTATTAAAAAGAAGCTCATTATCGGTCATGGATTTCGGGGCGGTCAATACGAAATCTTGCAGGGTGGCGAAGCCAAACTGATGAACCCGGAAGAAGCACAGCAGTATTTAGAACAACTGATTGGTCAAGAATCTTGAGTTGACATCAATTGGACATATCCCGCCCAAAATCTAGTGTGCCCAAGATAGATAGGGCAACCCCTTTGCAGTCAGTTTCACCGATTCAGCATTCGCGGTGAGTTGCCCGCAACTGTCCCATTTTCCCGTGAGGAACATTTGCCGGGGACTATCTCCCATGCTTATAGGAAGATTCAGACTGTCACAAATCGCTTCCATTTTTTCCAGATTGACCGAACAAGAAGCATTAGGATTTTGTTCGAGATAGTCTTGTAACCGACCCGTCATTTCTGGGGCTGCTGTCACGCAGGGAATCCCCAAAGCTACGCAATTACCAAAGAAAATTTCGGCGAAACTCTCCCCGATAATGGCTTCTATGCCCCAACGCATCAGAGCTTGAGGTGCGTGTTCCCGAGAAGAGCCACAGCCAAAATTACCATTGGCGATCAAAATCTTTGCCCCCTGATATTGGGGCCGATCGAAAGGATGCTTCCCATTCTCTTGCTGGCGATCGTCGGCAAACACTTGTTCTCCCAGCCCGTCAAAGGTCACGCAACGTAAAAAACGGGCGGGAATAATGCGATCGGTGTCGATATCATTGCCTTTGAGGGGAATGCCCCGACCGGAAATCGTTTTAACTTCACTCATTTTTGTTGTTTGTCTTTCTAGAACGATCGCGCAATCTTGGCGATCGCATCAAAAAAATTCAGTACAGACTAATATTTTACCCAACTGCGCGATCTCTTGGGAAGCCATTCCCCCATCATTCCGATTGAAACCTACGGGCAATCTTTTTGACGATCCAAGTAGAAAACGCCCCGAGAAACAAAATCCCGATCGCGGGGTTAAAAACCGGATACCAGAGTTTGTACCAAATTTCCCAACCGAGGGGAATTCCTACCGATCGCCCGACAACCGCGATCGCAAACCACAAGAAACCCAACAACACGACAAACACATCAACAATTAAGATGCGCTCCAACCAATTGATAATTTTTTCGCTCATCGTTTCCCAAAATTAACCGCTAATCACCCGATCGTTGTTTCGAGCGCAAACTTCTCGGCTATCTTACAGGCTTTGACGAGACACTTCAACATCTCAAACAAAATACCTGGTGACTGTTCAAGTCGGAGGAGTTCCAACGGGAAGCACAATCGTAAAATCACTTCCCTCATCCATACGAGAAACGCATTCTAATTTTCCTTGATGCTGTTCGACAACAATCGAATAGCTGGTACTCAACCCCAAACCCTTGCCCGAGCCGACGGATTTCGTCGTAAAAAAGGGTTCAAAAATTTTCGGTAAAATATCGGGTTGAATTCCCGTACCGCTATCGGAAATTTTGATTGCGATCGCTTCATCTTTGGGCATTATATCGGTGCCGATCTTGATGTGTTTGTTTTGGCGATCGGCTGAAGCGATCGCATCGATGGCATTATTAACAATCTGTAAAAAGACTTGGTTGATTTGACCGGGATAACAGGTAATTTTGGGTAAATTACCATAATTTTTCACGATCTCGATATTGGCTAACTTGCTTCTTAAAATTGATAATGTACTCTCAATTCCTTCGTGAATATCGACCTGTTTTTGTTCGGCTTCATCCAAACGAGAAAAATTGCGTAGAGAATTCACAATTTCTTGAATGCGCTTAGCACCATTTTGCATAGAGTCCAGAACCGAGGGAAAATCTTGATTGAGGAATTCTAAATCTAAGTCGTTTGTCGCTTCTACTAATTCTGGATCTCGAGATTTTTGGGCAAGATCTGCCAAATCGAGGAGATCTTCCATATAACTCTTAGCATGATTCAAATTACCATAAATAAAAGTAACGGGATTATTGATTTCATGGGCGACTCCCGAAACTAATTGACCCAAAGATGACATTTTTTCAGCTTGAATGAGTTGGATTTGAGTCTCTTGTAGATCTTGTAATGTTTGGCTGAGTTTTTGATTCGCTTCGGTCAGTTGTTGCTGTGCTTCATGTAACCTTAAACCCGCCCGCACCCGAGCGAGTAGTTCAGTTTTATCAGCAGGTTTAGTGAGAAAATCATCGGCCCCTGCATCCAATCCTTCTACGCGATCGCTAACTTCTCCTTTCGCAGAAAGCAGAATAAAAAAAGTGGCTGCTAATTTTGGATCTTGTTTGAGATGACGACAAACTTCCAAACCATCGTACTCCGGCATCATCCAATCACAGAGGATGAGGGCTGGAAAAATTTTTTGTGCCGTGGCGATCGCTTCTGCCCCGTCCGTTGCCTCGACGATTTCGTATCCTCCTTGTTGAAGTTGTCTTTTAAGAATCAGTCGGGTAGTGGCATGATCGTCAGCAATCAAGATTTTGGTCATCAGTCTGGAGTTAAATATGTCAAATGTTCTGATTTCCAGCGCTCTCTCATTCCCTTGACTTTTTCTAACAAAATTGTTAAAGACGCGAGAAAGTAAACATATTATTACATCGATCTGCAATTTATCGAACGTACTACAAAATGTTTTATGAAATTTGAAAATCGCTATCAATTAATATTGATGACTCACTTTGTCTGGGTATTGCTTCTCGTTAATCTCAAAATTATTTTCTCACTTATATAAACTTTTATGGTAAAAATGCTTTAATTTCAACTAAACCCACTTCAATTTGAGACAATAAAATCGGAATCGATCGCGAGTCGAGTTGACGATCGCGCACCAACTCTTCTAATTGCCGGGAAGCCTCAAAGACAGCCAATGCGCCAATACTCGCCGCCCCACCTTTAATGCGATGAATGTGTCGTGCGAGGGAGATCGCCTCTCCACCGGCAAAAGTTTGCTTTGCACTTTCAAGATCGCTTCGTGCATCGTTGAGAAAAGATTGCAGCAATTCCTCTTCAAATTCGCGATCGCCCCCAGTAATTTCTTGCAGGTATTCGCGATCGATGGTTTTTGTTATTGGCTGTTTGTTGCTTGCACTGAGCGAAGCCGAAGTGTTGGCTGTTTGACTGGTGGCTGGTGAAAGCCATTTTTCCAGCATGGCGGCCAAATCTTCAGCCGCAACGGGTTTGGAGAGATAATCGTCCATTCCGGCTGCAAGGCATTTTTCGCGATCGCCTTTCATGGCATAGGCAGTTAAGCCAATAATAATGGTATGTCGCGTTTCTCCTTCTTTTTCCCGTAGGGTGCGAGTGGCTTGATATCCATCCATAACGGGCATTTGACAATCCATAAAGACCAAATCCCGGTCGTTTTGCCCCAAATAGTCTAATGCTTCTCGACCGTTATCAGCACAGTCTGCTCGATACCCCAATAAGTACAATTGATTTAAGATAACCTTTTGATTAACGGGCGTATCTTCTACCAGCAAAATTTTGGCCGATTTTCGCGGCAGGTCTTCGAGGGGGTTTTGTCGGGGAAGGGTGGACGATCGCCCTTGAAAATCTTTTTTCCCGCCCAATGTTGCCAGCAAACAAGTGCGCAAGCGAGCAGAGGTGACGGGTTTGATCAAAAATCCATTAAAACCGATCTCTTGGCAATGGCTCATCAAATCCTTGCGTTCTACAGAAGTCATTAAAATCAACTTGACGCGATCGAAAGCCCTTTCGCTGCGGATTAACTGTCCGAGGGCTTCCCCCGTCATGTGAGGCATTTGCCAGTCGATGAGAACGACATCGGGGAGCGTGTGGGTTTTGGCATCCCCCCATAATTGTTGCAAGCCCTGTACCCCATCTTCGGATTCTCGCACTATCATGCCCCAAGCGATCGCCTCAGAACAAACGAATTTGCGATTGGTGGGGTTATCGTCAATAACAAGGACGGTTTTACCTTGCAAGCTAGGGATTTCTCCAGATAGAGGGGGAGTTTCCAGTTTGTCGCCGTTTCCCTCTTTAAGAAAGACTGCAAACCAAAATTCAGATCCTTCCCCGGGAACGCTATTCACGCCAATTTCTCCCCCCATTAATTCCACCAATTGCTTGCAGATCGCCAAACCCAACCCCGTCCCCCCATATTTGCGCGTGGTCGAAGCATCGACTTGGGAAAAAGAACGGAACAATTTGGAACTATCTTCTCTGGCGATCCCGATTCCCGTATCCTTGACGACGAAACGCAGCGTAATGGGGAGTGTGGCGATCGGCACGGAAAGAGGACGAGAAGTAGAAACCGAGATGGAAATATCCCCCGTTTCGGTGAATTTAATCGCATTGCCCATCAGATTGATGAGAATCTGACGCAAGCGAGTGTCATCTCCTTCCAGAATTTGGGGAACGTCTGGCTCGATCGCGTAGGCTAATTCCAAACCTTTCCCATTGACTTGCGGTGTAAATAACTCCAACAAATCCTCGAGAAGTCGTTTGAGATCGAAAGTGCGGGGATCTAAACGCATTTCTCCGGCTTCGAGTTTGGAGAAATCGAGAATATCGTTAATTAAGGTCAGGAGAGATTCGCCACTGGTTTGTAGGGTTTGGACAAAATCTAATTGTTGGGCGTTCAGATCGGTGCTTAACAGCAATTCCGTCATCCCCAAAACTCCATTCATGGGAGTGCGAATTTCGTGGCTCATATTGGCAAGAAATTGAGATTTGAGCCTGGCGTTATGAACTGCCGTTTCTCGTGCCTCCACCAATGCGCCGATCGCAATCGAAGTAATAATAATCCCGCCAATTTCATTTTCTCCTGCATACCACGGTTGAATTGCCCAACGTAAATAAATTTTGCGGCCATCTTTTCGTTCCCATAAATCCTCGGCATTGGAGAAGGTTTCTCCCTGCAATCCGCGTTCGTAAAGTTGTTTCCACTCTGCTTTTAAGTCGGGGACAATCGCATAATGATTTTCGCCGATTAGAGACTCTCGCTCTTTTAAACTATAATCTTCCAGCCATTTGTTACTATAGGCGAGATAGTTCATGTGGCGATCGAATAATGCCATCGCGACGGGGGCGTGAATGACGATTTGTTGCATTTGTTGGCGCTCTTGTTGCAATGCTCTTTCATAGCACTTTCGTTCCCGAATATCCCGTTGAACGGCGGCAAAATAGAGCGGTTCTCGAGTTTGGCGATCGCGAATGAGAAATAGATTCATCTCGACTTCAATCGCTTCTCCCGTTTGAAAATGTTTGAGTTTTGTTTCCCCAGTCCAACGCCCAGTTTCAAGAGTCTGTTTCAAAATTGTAGATCGAACGAAATCCCAATCCGAAAGCAAGAAATAATCGGGAAGGCGTTGAGAACGTGCCCCCGCAATGTCGGTTAATCCCACCAAATTGCATCCGCCTTGATTGAGATAAAGGGTTTGCCCTTGCAGATCGGCAACCCCAATAAAATCTTGACTATTTTCTACTAACAATGCCAGTTTATATTGCTCCGACTCGGCTTCCACGCGGATGAAGGTATTGGCAAAAAGTTCTCCTACAACTTTTAAGAGATCGACGGTTTCTTGCGTCCATATTTTTTCTACTTTGATGCCATCAAAAGATAAAAATCCTAAGAGGCGATCGCGGAAAACGAGAGGAATCGCCAGCAGCGATTGAATGCCAAAAGATTGGAGAATGGCCTTCTCAGTTTGCGCTGTTGGGGGCAAGTCGGCAACGCAGGGAATGTGTATGGTCTTAAAATGATAGAGTTGTTCTCTAAACCAAGGAACGCTTTCGAGGGGCAGATTTTGGGATTGAGCGATCGCGGGTTCAATGCCATCCCCACACCATTCATGAGTTTTTTTAACCGCTCGATCGTCTGGGGAAACGCGAAAAACATTTCCGCGATCGCTATCGGTAAATTCGCAGATTTCTTGCAGGGCGCGATCGAGCGCTGCGTCGAGTTCGTGACTTTTGAGATTAAGAAACCGATTGGAAATTTTCGTAATTAATTGTTCGAGATCGGCACGATATTGTAAAGCTCCAAACTGTTTTTGTAACGTCCGCGACATCTGCTGAAAATTCTGGACGAGAATATTAATTTCGCTAATCGAACTATACGTCCAAGAAAATTGTTCTTGATTCAGTAATTTTTCGGGTACGTTGGTGGTTTTTTCAGCGAGTTGGGTGATGGGTAAAATTAATCTTTGACTGAGCCATCGGGCGATAATTGCGGCGAAAAATGCGATGGTAAATCCAACAGAGAGATCGCGTATATAGAGTTTTTGTAAGGTATCGATATGAGACCCGAGGGGAATATCAACAACAATACTAAAGGGGAGATTGACGGCGATAGGAACTTCTTGACGATAAAAAGAGTTGCGCCAGAGTAACATCGTCGGCAATGTTATATCCTTAGAAATCCAATGGTTTAAGCGATTGCTGGCACGATCGCGGGCAAAAAATTCACGATTCACGCGTTCTATTTCTTCTAGCGATCGCGTCCCCAAAATGGCGCGTCCTTGTGAATCTATTAGAGTAATTTCAAGACCGAAACTATCTTCTTTAATTTGTTCGATATGTTCTTGCAGTTCTTTCAAAGAATATTGACCGAGAATTTTTCCCAAAATCGTTTTTCCCCTCAGGATGGATAGGTGAAAATCAAGAGTAGAATTTTTGGGATTATAGATCAGCGTCGTGGGATCTTGTCGAAAGCGAAAGGTTACGTCAAACGAACGATCGGGATCGATCGAGACTGATAGAGAAGGATTATTCACTTCGGGAACTGCAGAAATTACCCGATTCTCGCGATCGAGAATGCAAATATGATTGAATAAAGGTAATATACTTTTAAGTTTAATTAGAAGGCTTTTCAGTCGAGAGAAATCTTGTCCATCAGTGCGTATCATTTCGTAGCCGATCGCACTCAAACCCCGGACGGAAAGCTCGATATCTTTATGAAAATCTTCTGCTAAATGTTCGAGAATTGGCGTAGTTTGATACTCGATTCGCGTGGCGATCGCTGAATATTCAGCGCGACCGTTCAGAAAAATGATAAATAAGGTCGGAACAAAAATAAAACTAAAAAGGATATTAAAAAGAGTTTGTTGAAAAGAGAGTGTTGAATTCCGTGCTTGTTTGTTTGACCAATTTTGTAAGGGAGAATAAAGCCAAATAAAGTTAGCAATAAAAGCATTGAAAATTCCATTGATGGGTTGTTTAAAAATGATGAGCCAAACGGGAATAGAAGGAAAGTGTAAGAATTGAGAATAAAATAACCAAGCTAAAGGACAGCCAACTAATATCCAAAATAAGATATCGAGAGCTACTAAATTACGCTGACTTCGCTGCCACATCACTCCCGCGATCGCCATTTCTAAAACAAAAACGATCAACGCATAAGGATGTCCCCAAAGGGCGATCGTATAAGTGTTAATAATAATGGCGACTAGCGTTCCCCAACCGACCCCATAGAGTAATACGACCAGCCAAGCGAAAATACCACCGAAGAGAAAATCAACGCCGAATAAGAGAGAAGAATGAAAATAGTTTCCCAAGCCTCCCAAAAGTACGAGAAAAAATAGAATTAGACTATCTTTTTTAGTCAGAGGAGAAAATAGTTTTGCCATCGACCTATAGTTTTACCATCGACCTAACGTATGCCTAGTTCTCTAATTCTATTTGAATTTGCTCTAAAATTCTTTCAATTTCTGCAAGAACAATCGAGATCGCTTCTCGATCTCGGTGCGATACTTCCTCAAGTAATCGCTCTGACAAATTGGGGATCGCACCCACACCCAGGCTTTCTGCTGCACCTTTAAAGGAATTTCCCCTCTGAACTAACTCAGTATAGCGTTCTGATTCTAATGCTACTTTTGCTTGCTGCAATTCTGTTTCGATATCATTTAGAAATGAATGTAATAACTCGACCTCAAACTCCCGATCTCCTCCCGAAAGACTTTGCAAGAATTCGCGGTTAATGAGTGGGTTGTTGGTTGTTGGACTGGTGACTGGTAACTGGTGACTGGTGACTGGTAACTGGTGACTGGTAACTGGTGACTGGTGACTGACTAACATTGTTTCTAAAAACTGGTGTACTTCTTCGATCAGTTCTTCCATTTTTGCGAGCAGGCGATCGGGATTTTCGAATTGGTTTTCTCGTGCTTGGGTTTCCAGCACGGCTGAAATGTGCGCTAACTCCGTAATGGCTAAATTGGCGGCCGCCCCTTTAATCCGATGGACTTTTTGCCCGAGAACGTCCGGTTTCTTGTCTTGTAATGCTTGCTTGGCTTGCAATACATCCACGCGGGCATCTTCAAGAAACGATTGCAGTAATTCGGCTTGGAATTCGAGATCGCCATCAGTAATCGCATCCAATTGTTCGAGATTAATGAGTTGGTTGTTGGTTGTTGGTTGTTGGGGGTGACTGGTGACTGGTGACTGGTGACTGGTGACTGATAAAGGAAGCCATTTTTCTAGCATTGCGGCGAGATCGTTTTTAGAAACGGGTTTGGCAAGATAGTCATCCATCCCTGCATCGAGACATTTTTCGCGATCGCCTTTGAGAGCATAAGCCGTCAAACCGACCACGATCGTGTGCCGCTCTTCTCCTTCTCGCTGTCGCAGGCTTTGCACGGCCTGATAGCCATCCATGACAGGCATTTGACAATCCATAAAAATGAGGTCGTAATTCCCGGTTTCCCAGCTTGCTAAGGCCTCGCGACCGTTATGGGCAAAATTTGCTTCGTATCCTAACAACCGTAATTGATTTAACACCACTTTTTGATTGACAAGGGCATCTTCCACCACTAAAATTTTTCCGGTAATGAGAGCGGGAGCAATTTCTGCCGCCTCAGGAGAGAGAACGGCCGCATCCTCAGAGATTACTCGAGCGGGGGATTGTTCTGTCACCTCGAGCAAGCAACGCAATAAGCGCGAAGCGACGATAGGTTTGAGAAAATAGCCGGAAAACCCGATTTCGCGCCACCGGGACATTAAATCGACATCATCGAGAGAAGTCATCATAATCAATCGGGTGCGATCGAGTTCGGGTTCGCTGCGGATTTGCCGTCCGAGTTCGTCTCCGGTCATCTCTGGCATCTGCATATCGATGAGGGCAAAATCATAGGATTTCTTTAGGACTGCGGCCAAACGCAGAATCGCAAGGGCAACGGTACCGCTTTGAGCTTCATCCACTTCCATACCCCAAGCCTTGGCTTGCAAGCATGCAACTTTACGGTTGGTGGCATTATCATCGATAACGAGTAACTTTTTCCCCGCAAGGGCGCTCGGACAGAGCGCAACGCTTGCAGGAAGGGGAATCTCGGCTTGTTCTTCAGGAGTTAACGCTTCAAAAACTGCCGTGAACCAAAATTTAGAACCGCGATCGGGAATACTTTCGACCCCGATTTCTCCATCCATTAACTGGACTAATTCTTTACAAATAGCCAAACCCAATCCCGTTCCTCCATATTTGCGCGTATTGGAGGCATCCACTTGGGAGAAGGATTGAAAAAGTTTCTTCTGTCCTTCCGCAGAGATCCCGATTCCCGTGTCTTCGATCGCAAAATGTAATTGATTGGTTATTGGTTGTTGGTTGTTGGCAATCCCCCCTTCTTTTCCCCCCTTAGTAAGGGGGGCTAGGGGGAATCTATCTTGCTCTCCCCCTCTTGGGAGGGGGTTGGGGGGTGGGTTGATATTGGTAATGGTGAGAGTAATTTCGCCGCTATCGGTAAACTTCAGGGCATTGCCGAGGAGATTGGTTAGAATTTGGCGCAAGCGGAGGACATCGCCTTTAAGATGGGAAGGCACTCCTTGCTCGATGACGCAGGCCAGTTCCAAACCTTTATTGCGACTTTGGGGGGCAAATAAATCTAATAACTCTTCGATCGCGCGATTAAGATCGAATCCGCAGGCATCCAAGCGCATTTCTCCGACTTCGAGTTTGGAGAAATCTAAAATATCGTTGATAATGGCCAGCAAGTTTTCGCCGCTACTTCTTAAGGTTTGGACAAAATCTAACTGCTGTCGATTGAGGGATGTATTTAATAACAACTCGGTCATGCCCAAAACCCCATTCATAGGGGTGCGAATCTCGTGACTCATATTGGCGAGAAATTGGGATTTGAGTCGAGCGTTTTCGAGGGCGGCTTCCCGGCCGCGAACGAGTTCGTCGATGCGATCGGTGACGATGACGATCCCGCCAATGGTGCCATCGGCCTCGTGCCAAGGATGCGAAGCCCAGCGCAAGTAGAATGCTTGCCCGTCTTCCCGCTCGAAGATATCCTCGGGCTGAGCGAGTTTTTCTCCTTGTAGGGTGCGTTGGTGTGCTTCTCGCCAGCGATCCGGGATATCGGCGAAAATATCGTAATAATTCCACCCCACCAAAGGCATTTGCGGCAGTTCGTAGTCTGTCAGCCAGCGATCGCTATGGGCGAGGAAGTTCATCTGGCGATCGAACATGGCCATGGCAACAGGGGCATTTTTGACGATTTGCTGGAGTTGTCGCCGTTCCCGCTCGAGGTTGGCTTCGTAGTTTTTCTGGGCGGTGACATCTCGGGCGACGGCATAAATCAGGCTTTCTTGGAGGAAGGCCGTGGCGTTCCAAGTCAGCCACTTATACGATCCATCTTTGCATTGATAGCGATTTTCAAAATTAACAATGCTGTTGCCTCGGGCCATTTGCGCCGTTGCTGCGATGGTGGCTTCGCGATCGTCGGGATGGACGAAATCGATAAACGGACGCGCCAGCATTTCTCCCGATCGAAATCCTAACGTGACTTCCCAAGCGGGATTCACTCGTCTGAAGTAGCCATCCACGCCGGCAATGCAAAGCAAGTCGAGGGATTGGGTAAAGAAGCGATCGCGCTCCATTTCCGCCCGCTTGCGATCGCTGATATCCCGGATCATCACCAAAACTTCTCTTTCCCCAAACGGTACGATCCGCGCTTCCTCTTCCCAAATTTTGTCTCCTTTGATCAGTTGATATTCGTAACTTTCGGGCGCTTGTGCGGCCAGTACCCTGCGGACGTACTCCATGCGCTCTTCAGCGCGATCGAGGGGCAGAATCTGGTCAATATGGCTGCCGATCGCCTCCGACGCGCGGGCGAAAAGCTCTATGTGACCGCTGCTCATTACATCCAGTTGGATCCCCTCGTCATTCATGCGAATGAGGAGATCGGGAATGGCTTGCAGGAGGGCGCGCTGTTTGGCTTCGCTTTGGCGCAGTCCGGCCTCGGCTCGCTTGCGATCGCCAATATCTCGAATCATCACCAAAACTTCATCATCGTCGTAGGGGACGATGCGCGCTTCTTCCTCGAGGGTTTTTTCGGCCAGCACCAATTGATATTCATAGGTTTGCGATTCCCCGGTAGCCAAGGCGCGGGCGATATGCCTCATACGTTCTTCAGCTTTGTCTTGGGGCATCGTATTGTAGATGTTGGCCGCCCCGCCCCGCATATCCGGACGAAACACTTCTTCGACTCGTCCTCCGCACACCATTTCCAAATAAGTGCCATCGGCCCGCATGCGAATGAGGAGATCGGGAATCGCTTCGATGAGGGCGCGCTGTTTGGCTTCGCTGCGACGCAATTCTAATTCGGCTTGCTTGCGATCGGTGATATCCCGCGTGATGCCGATAATTCCTAACACTTCCCCATCTGCCCCAATAAAGGGGGTTTTGAGCGTATCAAGGCGGCGGCGGTTGCCGTCGGGATAGATTGCCCATTCTTCGTTAGTTTGAGGACATCCGGCGGCCAGAACGGCAAGATCCCGCTCTCGGACTTTCAAGGCTAATTCCCGAGACTCAAAGAGGTCGAAATCCGTGCGATCGACGATCTCCGCTTCCGATCGCTCTAGGAATCGAGCAAAAGTCGCATTGCAGCCCAAATAAGCCCCCTCTCGGTTTTTGTAGAAAATAAAATCGGGGATGGAATCGATCAAACAACGCAGCAGGGCGCGTTCTCGTTCGAGGGCTTCTTCAACTTCCTTGCGGCGGGTTATATCGCTGGTAATGCCATCAATTTGTAAGGGGTTGCCGGTTTCGTCGTAGGTCACCCGGGCGTGATAGGAAATCCAGCGTGTCGTCCCATCAGGGCGCAAAATGCGATATTCAAAGCGGCGCTCGCCTGCAACCAGTAACATTTGCGTTTCGGCAGCCGCCCGATCGCGATCGTCGGGATGAACGACTTCGAGCCACAAGCTAGCATCAGCCAGAAATTCTTCCCCTTTGCGACCGAAGATTTTTTCGACGGCGGGATTGAGATAAGTGAGTTTCCATTGGGTCGCATCAACAGACCAGACGAGATCTTCTAAGGAGGCCATGATGCGATCCAATTCGGCCTGGACTTGCTGCTTGGCGAGGGTGGTTTGTTGCAGTTCGGCTTCTGCGGCTTTGCGATCGCTAATATCTTGGAAAATACTGACAAAGTGTTTGGGGGTGTTTTCGGGAGTCCAAATCAGGGAAACCGTTAAGTTTGTCCAAATTGGCGTACCATCTTTGCGAAGGTAGCGCTTTTCGAGGGAATAGGTCTCGCGTTCTCGCCGCAAGAGTTGATCGATTCGTTCGACGCTAATATCGTATTCCTCGGGATGGGTGATATCTCGGAAATTAAGCTGCATCAGTTCTTCGGCGGTATAGCCCAAAATCTGACAGAGTTTTTGGTTGACGCGAGAGAATTTGCCATTGGGGCAGACTTGGGCGATGCCGACGGCAGCTTGCTCGAAGGTATGGCGGAAGCGTTCTTCGCTCTCTTGCAGGGCCATTTGGGCAGAGATGCGATCGCGAATATCCCGAACGAAAGCGCAGATGTATTTCCGACCGTCAAATTCGAGAAAAGTAGCCAGCACTTCCACGGGAATGAAGTTACCCTTTCGATCCTGCAAAAGGGATTCTAGAACCCGAGAGCCTTCTCCTTCCAGTTGCTGCCAAAATGCTAACCATCCTTCCGGGGTAAAATTGGGGTTAAGAGCGAAAATCTCCAAATTCAACCATTCTTGACGAGAATAGCCGCTCATTTCGCACGCGGCTCGGTTGACCCGCACGAATTGTCCGACATCGTTCAACCAAACGATGGTTTCGGCAGCATTCTCTACGGCAAATTGGCTGAAGCGCAATTCTCCTTCGATACGCTTGCGATCGCTGATATCTCGTTTAACGCCTACGTAACAAGTGGGTTGTCCCCGTTCGTCCCGGATGGTAAAGGCAGAGAGATCGAGATCGATCGCGTCTCCGGTTTTGGTACGGGAAACCACTTCTCCGCGATAAACTCCCGTTGTTGCCAGTTCTGCCGCGATCGCGCCAAAGGTTTCGTTGCCCAAATGAATGGTTGGGGTTTCCCGTTCTAACTCTCCATCGCTATAGCCGATTAAATTGGCATGGGTGCGATTTTGTTCGAGATAGTATCCGTCCGGATCGATAATGGCGATCGCGTCGTTGGCATTGGCGACGATCTCTCGATACAGTTTCAGTTGTTCTTCCGATTGCTTGCGATCGGTGACATCGCGAAAAATTCCCGCGATCCCTTCTCTGTTGCCTGCGGGGGTAATGTAGGGATTGCCAAAGGCTTCCAACCAGCGAATACTACCATCGGCGTGCATCCATTTCATCTCGCAATGACTCGCAGCCATGCGACCATCCAGCAATTTCTCTATCTTTTCGATCGCTGCGGGGCGATCGTCGGAGTGAATGAAGGAAACGAAACTTTTGCCCAAACTGTCCGAGCGTTCGTACCCCAAAATATCCTGCCATGCGGGGCTGAGAAAGCACCAATTGCCCTCGCGATCGGTCTGAAAGATAATTTCTTTACTGCCTTCAATGACGGCGCGATAGCGTTCTTCGCTCTCCCGCAAAGCTGCTTCCGACTGTTGGCGGCGATCTATCTCTTGGCGAAGTTGTGCGTTTCTCGCTTCTAATTCTGCCGTCCTTTCTCGAACTAATTCTTCTAAATTTTCTCGGTCTTGACGCAATTGTGCTTCGGCTTGTCGGCGACGGGTAATTTCCTTTTCCAATTCCCCGAGGGTGCGTCGTAAATTCGCGGTTCGCTGGCTCAACTGGGCATCGAGTTCTTCTGAGGCTTGCCGGAGCAACTCTTCAATTTTACTGCGTTCGATGGAATAGTGTAAGGTTCTAATCAGTAAGCGGCTGCTTAATTCTCCTTTTAATAAATAATCTTGCGCGCCGGTTTGAATGGCTTTGAGGGCAATATCTTCGTCTTCGAGTCCCGTGAGAACGACGATAGGCGGGAGGGTTTGCCAACCGACGTTTTCTGCTGCAGACGAACGACTGGCCAAACTTTCCTGTTTGAGGCGAGTTAATGTTTCCAAACCCCGACAGTCCGGCAGAAACAAATCGAGCAAGATCCCATCAAAGCGATCGCGTTTGAGATGAGCGATCGCTTCGTTTAAAGTCTTAACGCAAGTCAATTCGAAGGCAAAGTTAGCAATATTCAACAGGAGAATTTTTAATAATCTCATATCGATGAGATTATCTTCTACCAGAAGAATTTTATAGCTCGTATTGTCATTCATGGCGTAATTTCCAAATGCCCGCGATGATTGATAATTGGCAAGGACTCTCGGCTCGAGCGGGAGGCTTCGTATTCGATCGACGGTACTCTTTTAATAGTTTAACCCGTTCAATTTACCTGCCTCTATCGATTGCGATCGGGCATTGAAGGATAAACCCCCACTCACGGGCGGAATTAAAACCACTTCATCCCCATCCTTTAAGATTGTAGTTCCCTCGACAAATTGGTAATCGATCCCAAAACGAGTGATTTTCCGCCATTGTTCGAGGTGAGGGTGTTGGGCGATCGCTCTTTCTAAAACCTCAGAAACGGGAGTATTTTCTGGAAACTCCCATCGTATTTCGGCACATTTGTAAGCCTCTTGATAAGCCGCAAAAAATTTAACGGTAACGATCATTTGGTTATTGGTTGTTGGTTGCATTCTGACTCCCCTTAAGAAGCGACCCATTAGGCAAAAGTCGCTAAAAGGTAGACACAGAGAGGGAAAGGGGGTATAGTAGCTAGTATAGAACTTAGGAAACCGAAATGAGAGATTGGACAGCCTAAGAAGTGAACGTAAAATGCTTCAAAGACATCAGACACGCCAAAAGACTCAAAGGAGTATTAGAGACATTGAGTTAAAAGCCGAAAGCAACAGTCCCCGAAGCCAGCAAATCAGTAAGTGAGAGTCAAAGCATCTACAGATTTTGGGCAAACAAAAGAATAGAGGCCGAAGAAATTCGAGGGAGCGACAGAAAAAGCCCTCAAGCCCATCACCCTGAATATCCTCTTGGTCGAGGAAACAGTCCCACCCGAAGATGGAGGAGAACCGATTCGTTGGTCTTGGCCACTACCTTGCCCATTGAGACCTTTGAGGAGGTTTGGCAATGTGTGTACTGGTATAGCTTACGCTGGTTGATTGAGCGTTTTCATTACACACTCAAAAGTAGCTGTGGCATTGAGCAGTTACAACTGCAAACGGCAGAGCGCTTAATACTGGCATCTCGAATTAATAAACTGAATTTTCAACTCCTAAGCGATATCT
Source organism: Cyanobacteria bacterium P01_E01_bin.42 (assembly GCA_039194995.1). Classification (GTDB taxonomy): domain Bacteria; phylum Cyanobacteriota; class Cyanobacteriia; order Cyanobacteriales; family Spirulinaceae; genus CCY15215. The sequence goes on from JBCCVR010000034.1 coordinate 33,509, forward strand.
GCAACGGCAATTACATCATTGAAATCAAAATCGCCCCCATCTCTTAAATCTTCAAAACCAAAAGTATTCTGTCCTAAAAGACGGATGTGGTCGGTATTATCAAAGTTAGCCTCTTGATAGAGAAAGAAGGCAACCACATCGCCATCGGCAGAATTATTGGGATTGTCATTTAAGAACTCGTCTACCGTTCCATCAATGATAATAAACGGCGCGTAAATTTTCCCGCCCGATAGATCCGCAGAGAAACCTGCCGTTCCTTGGTTGGCGACGGCTAAATCCAAACCGCTAACGCGATTTTCGATCGCGGCTAACGCATAACCTGCCGATCCCGGAGCCAAACCGCCTACAGTACCATTGGTATCGTCGATCGCGTAAAATCCGACGGTATTATCAAAAGCAGCCTCTCGATACACGGTAAAGTTGCTGCGAACCGACCCGGAAATCTCTCGCAGATCGAAGACTTCCTTCCCTTGTCCTTGCAAGGTTCCAATGCCGCGAGGAGGTCCGGCGACAGTTTGACGCACGTTTAAGGCCACCCCTCGGGCAAAGCGCAGAGAATATTCGCCACTAGCCGTTTCTACGACCTCCGGTTCCGTCGAAAGCGTACCGCCGTCAACGTTTTGCAAAATAATGCGGAACTGCTGGCCGGGGTTGAGATTGGGGCGTAAGAACCTTTGGGTGCTGACGTTAAACCCATTGGGACGAAAACGACCGGGAAGGGGGGCAAAAAGCGGTTGGGGATTGCCAAAGCTGCCGTTGGGATTTTGGAAGGAAATGCCGATTTGTAGGAATTCACTGGCCGACTCTCCCGTTAATTGCAACTCTAAAGCATTGCCGCCCTCAGACCCGATCGCGAAACGTTTTCCGCCGCGATCGAACGCGAGTCTGTTGGGTTCTTGACCGAGAGGGGGCGGGGGAGGGGGCGGCGGGGTCACAACTTCAGGCTGGCGACTGCCCCGAATGGCAAAATCAAAGGGTGGGGCGGTTACGCTGGTATCGGTGGTGGTAAACTCAACCGTGCCGTTAAAGGTGCCGGGATCGGGGGCATTGAGGGCGATCGCGAAACTGGTGGACTGATTTGCCCCCAAGTTGGTCTGAAATCCCATTGTATCGAGGGTAAAGGCGTTGGCATTGCCTCCGGCGATCGCGGGAGTTCCCAAATCGATCGCTTGCGTCCCCTTATTGGTAATGCGGACTTTGGCAGGTTGGGCTTGGGTATCGGGCAGGAGATCCCCGAGGTTGACAGGGACGGGAGAACCATCGGCGATCGCGCGAATAACGCGATCTTGTTCGTCCACTAATTCCACCAATAGGGTCGGGTCAATGGCTCCACTTAACTTAATGTTGAATGGCCCGGTAATTTGGGGATCGTTGGTATTAAAGATAATTTCTTCATCGAATTGACCCACGCGATCGGTTTTCAGGGAAACTTTAAATGTCGTGGATTGATTGGGGGGGAGAGTCCCGTTAAATCCGGCCAGATCGAGGATGAAGGGGGAAGACGGCCCGCCTTGCAAGACCGGGGGAGTATCGATTATCAGGTCTCGAACGCCAACATTTTCGATTTTAAAGGTGGTAAAGGGTTGTACTCCCCCAAAAAGGGTATTACCCAAAGCGATCGCCGTGGGGGCATTATCCAGAACGGGCGTACCGTCGGGGTCGATGGAAACGCGAATTTCGGGAGGAGGAGTGGCAACAATTCCCCTCAGACCAAAATCAAAAGGCCCGGTAACTGTCGGATCTCCAGTCACGCCAAAGTTAATCCCCGCATCAAATGTACCGAGAGTATCGGTTTTGAGGGCGACTTTAAAGGTCGTAGATTGATTTTCCCCCAAGGTGGTCTGGAATCCTTGGTTGTCTAAAATGAAAGCATTGGCAGCAGGGCCGACCAAAATCGGCGGATTCAGGTTGAGGGGATCTTGACCGAGATTTTCGACCTTAAAGGTGGTAAACGTTTGCGGTGTATTTTGGATGATTTCGCCAAACGCGATCGGCGTGGGTTGACCGTCCACAATCGTCGAACCGTTGGGGTCAATAGAAACGCGAATCGAGGGAGGACTGGTCAATAATTCCGGGGCATTTGTCGTGGTGATAGTATTGCCCCCGTCATTCACGACCGTCGTCGGGCCTGTAACCCCATCGGCATCGAAAGCATCTTGAACGTCCAAACCCCCGCCGGAATTATTTTCAATTTTGGTATTACCGATGGTTAAGCGAGTTCCCGATACCCCAATGTCGGCACCGTTGGCAATACCACTACCAAATTGGGAACTATTATTGGAAACTTCGCTATTGCGAATCGTTAAAACACCACCGTTAACATTGCGAATACCGCCACCGCTACCATTTTGACTGTTGTTTCCCGTAATGATGCTATTCTCGATGGTCATCTGGGCACCGAGTGCATTACTGTCCTTATTGCCATCATTATCAATCCCTGCCCCACCATCATCGAGAGCATCTCCGCGAGTGATGTTGTTACTAATGGTGCTGTTTTCAATGATTGTTCTTGCCAGTCCTTGTCCCGTTCCCGTACTCAGTATCCCACCGCCATCATCTTCGGCATAGTTTTCGGTAATCGTTGAATTTCTAACGATCAAATCCCCTCCCGAGTTAAAAACTCCTCCACCATCATCGGAGGCGTTCAGTCCCGGACCAACGCGTCCTCCTTTAAGAGTAACGTTATCTAAGGTGAGCATTGCCGTACTATTCCCAAAACCAACGCTGCCGGCTCCAGCGATCAGAAAGAGCCGAAAATTGGGGGCATTGCCCGCCCGTTGAATGGTTGCGCCGTTGCCATTGATAGTCGTATTATCGAGAATGACAGGCAATCCCGTAGCACCGTAGAACGGATCGACCTGCTCGGCTTGAGTTAACTCAAAGATCGTATTGGCCGCGAGGTTAATGGTATCGGCTTCTTGGTTAGCGTTTGCATCCTTGATACTCTGAATAAGTTGATTGACATCACTAACATTAAAAACAGCTAGAACCGATGAATAGGATGCCATGACATCGGTTTTAAAGGCTAGGAGAGTCGCGATCGCCCCAGTTTGATACTCTAACGCCCAAGTTCCCCCCAAAGTTGCATTTCCGGTTAAATCCGCCGAAGCCGCGATCGCAACTCCCGTCATTTCCCCCAAAGTACGAACAAATGCCCGTCCTTTCTCTCCTTTGGCAATCTGACAGCCGTAGAGAAGGATCTCGCCCTTACAAAAGGCATCGCGCCACTGGGAAAAGAGGTTTTGATAGGTGTTTAAGTTATCGAGTTCGAGCTTGGTTTGACCCAGATAAAGGCTACCGGGTGCGCCGTGACAGATGAGGTGTAAGCTGGTAAATCCACGATGGCGATGGAGATATTCGCTAATTTGTACGATACCGTCCCGTTCGGGATCGAGGAATAATACCGTTGCGCCTTCAAGAACCCCAGTTGCGAGGTGTTGGGAATCGGCGATACTCGGGTCGATCGCGACGAGCATTCCTCTCCCGGACGCGATCGGAGTGTCAGGGGAGGGTATAGAATGCTTTTGGATAGTGCAGTATTGGTGAAGAAGATTGGATTGACTCATCGCTCGACTTTCAAGCTCCTCGTTAACGCAGCTTTTGGTAAACGTCCCCATTCTCCGATCGCTGGTAACTCTTTCGGCAAGCTCGTGTTAACTCGACTCAACGACCTCAGAGCATAACTGGTGACTGGTGATTGGTGACTGATTACAAGGGTATCCCCTCAGAGAAAAATTGGCGAGGGGAATTTTGCTGAAATTCTTTCAAAAAAGAAAGAGCCGGAAAAGTTGGCGATCGCAGTAACTGTTAAGACTTGTAACGCTTTGCTTGGGGATTATTATTTACGCTGGATAAGTTCAATGGAAGAACGCAGCGCGATCGCGACATTGATTTTTTGGTGGAATTAGAAGCCGATCGCAGTTTGTTGGATCGTATTGGTTTAATGCAAGATTTAGAGGATTTTTTGGGCTATAAGGTGGATGTTGCAAATGTGAAGGGCTTGCGAGAAGAATTCCGCGATCGCATTTTGCGAGAGGCGATTGTTTTATGAATCTAGGCGATCGCGCTTAGCTTTGTGATTGTGTTGGTATAATGATTAAGGCGATTGCAATGGAGTTTAATTGAATGACTCAGTTAGTTATTGAGATTCCCGATGAATTGCTCAATCGGGTAGAAAAAACTGGCGACAACATCGAGGATATTGTTCTGGCTGCACTAAAAGATTATTTGACCAAAGAAAAGTTCGATCTAACTCAAACAAAGACTTGGGATCTCTGCGGAAAATATACGGTAGAAAATCCAGAATCAGAAGACATTGTAGGGACAGATAAGGAGGGAAATATAATAACAAACTATTCTGAAAATGTAGATAAGATTTTATACTAAATATTGTTTTATATGTCACGAATTATTGTTGATACATCGGCATTAGTTGCTTTTTTTATTCGTTCGGAAACATATCACCAGGCAGCACGAGACTTTGTTATGAATAATCGCGATCGCCAATGGATCGTGATTAGATCGGTATTTGATGAGACCGTGACTTTGCTGCGTTCTAGAGTTTCTGCCAAGGTATTTATTGAAGTGGGACAAGTTTTGCGAGAAAATCATATTTATATTCCCTTATCGGATATTGATGATGAGGAAACATGGAAAATCTTCTCTCAATATGACGATAAAGCGTGGAGTTATACAGATTGTTTATTTTTAGCGATCGCGCGACGATTGAGTGTTTTTGAAGTTTTCAGTTTTGACGCGCATTTTCGGCAAATGTCAGGATTGGGAATTATTTGTCAACCGCGATCGCCGAACTCGAACAAATAGAAATGCGATCGTTCACTGATTGTAGGTTTTTGATGAAGTGCGCTCAGCTAACTCACCCTACATTACTAATATCAGAGAAGTAGGAGATTGCGGTCGTATTCTGCAAGGTGGCGATCGCGCTGTCAATTTTTGGTAAAATCGAGTTGTTCTGAATCCAAAAACTTAGAACTATGATGACTGACAAACCAGCGATCGAGTTAACTTCTTACCCTCACATCATCAAACAAGATGGCGTTTGTGGAGGCGTAGCAGTTATTCAAGGAACGAGAATTGCAGTGTGGCATATCGTGGGATATTACTACAAGGTGGGAATGTCTATTGAAGAAATTTTGTCAGAGTGGGATTATTTACAACCATCACAGGTGTTTAGTGCTTTAGCTTATTATCACGATAATCGTGAAGAAATTGACAAAATTCGCCAACAAAATAGTTATACTCCTCCTGCATATGTCGCTTAACGCTCCAAAACTTTATTTAGACGAGCATCTCTCGCCTCGTCTGTCGATACAATTGAGAAATCATGGATTTGATGTTCTCTCTTGTCGAGATGCTGCAATGTTAGGAAAATCTGATGATGAGCAATTAGAATTTGCAGTTCACGAACAAAGAGCTTTAGTGACGGTCAATTTTAGAGATTTTATGGTTCTTTATAACAATTACTTGTCGGACAAGAAGGAGCATTTTGGTATTATTTTTTCTACGTAAGAGTTTATAGGTGTTCTTTTACATCGTTTATTAAAATTACTGAATTCAATTTCTGCTGAAGAACTCAGGAATCAGATTCGGTGGTTAAATGAGTTTCGATAAAAATTATTGATTTTGCACTTCGAAATCGTGGGTTTTGTTCTTTAACCGACTCTACATTCTTATTCTTAATGTTTGGCCAAATTTAACCATCAAATCTCGATCTTTGGGTTCTAGTGTAATTCTCAACCAAACTAAGCCACCATTTTCGGCAATTTGTTCGGACTCCTCCGGTGTGAAACCTCGATCCTGTATAACCAATTCATTTAGAGTTACAAAAAATCTTCGTGCAAGAACAATACTTTCAAAGGTTTCTACTTTGCCAGAAATTTCTTTAATAATATTAACCTCTTCGCCAACTTGGAAACCGGGGTCGAAATCATGGCTACCGACAAATATAGTATAAGGCTCGGGATGAGTTGGAGAATCTGGAACAGGTACTAAAAAATCAAGTGTGCATAAAAATTTACCCATTGTCCTTGTTCCTTATTTTATTTCCTTTAACAAAGTCTAGTTGTTTTAGCGAACGGCGAAGATATAACTATTTTAACGTGCGCCTGCGCGATCGCCCCCTGCATCGATCGCGATACCGATTCGTTGAAAATGGTTTCGTCCCCCAAGTTGCACTCAATCCCCGATTAGCGATTACAATCTAGGGTAAATTTGGGTTTGCTCTAGAGGCCGGACTGATGCGAAAGCAATATTGTAGATGGGGCGTATTAACCGCAATGTTACTGGGATGGGGCGCGATCGCACTTCCTGCAACCGCGCAAAAACACCCCCACCCCCCCCAAACCAAACAAGTCCTCGACGGACTGTATACCAACGATTTAGATGCCGCGATCGCCTTCCAAAAGGGAACGACCTTTTATCAACGGGGCGGTTTTTTGGAAGCGGAGACCTCATTTCGGCAGGCCTTGCGCTTCGATCCCCTCATGCCAATGGCCTACTATATGCTGGCGAATAGCTTGATGCAGCAAGGGGATGTCGCTTCAGCCATTCAAGAATATCGCCAAGCCGTGGGCTTAAATCCTACTTTTGCGGAAGGATATTACAATTTGGGCATCGCTTACTATCGTCAGGGGGCATTATTGGATGCTGCGACCAGTTTTCGCCAAGCCACCCTCCTCGAACCCAAATTTGCCCCCGCTTTTTACAATCTCGCTCTTTCTTTAGATTCTCTAGGACAAGATGAGGAAGCGGCTTTGGCTTATCGTCAAACTTTGCTTCTCAATCCCGAAAATCCCCGCGCTGCCTACAATTTGGGATTAATTCTCGCCCGTCGAGGGGAAACTGACGAAGCCCTTTCTCTCTATGAAGACGCGATCGCCCTCGATCCCGATTTTGCCGATGCTTACTACCAAGCCGGGTTACTTTATGCCGATCGCGGCGATTTAGTCCGGGCGCAGGAAGCCCTCGGTACGGCGGCGGTTATCGATCCGGACAACGCCCAAGCACAGTATCATTTGGGGCTAGTCTACGCCAGACAAGAGAATTTTAACGCCGCAGAAGAGCGCTTTATCCTCGCCTCAGAACTGGATCCCAATAATATTGCCGTTTATCAGCAATTGGGCACCGCCGCCATCGAAACCGGAAATACCCAAACCGCGATCGCCGCCCTCCAACAAGTGGCAACGGTTTCCCCCAATGATGCCACCAATTATTACAATCTCGGCCTTGCCTATCAAGATGCCGGGGAGTGCGAAGACGCGATCGCCAACTACCAACAAGCGATCGGACTCAATCCCATTTTTGCCGAAGCCTTCTATAACTCGGGGGTTTGTTACTATCGCCTGCAACGTTACGAAGAAGCGATCGTCACCCTAGAACAGGCAATGGCACTCTATCGCGGTCAAGGGGATTTAGAGAAGGTTGAAGAGGTGGATCTCTATCTCAATGAAACCGTAATTCCCTCCATTCCCATTCCCGAACCTCCTCCAGAAGAACAGTTTGAGGAAGTGCCTCCCCCGCCTCCGCCTCTACCCCTTCCGCCTCCACCCCCCCAACCGCGACGATTTGAGGAACTCCCTCCCCCACCCCCCTTAGACGAACCCCAAGAGACTTCTCCTACCCCCGAACAACAAGAGCAACAATCTCCCACCCCCACCCGCGATCGCTTTGCCAGACCGCGATTTGGGTAAATTACAGTCACCAGTTATCAGTCACCAGTTATCAGTCACCAGTCACCAGTTATCAGTAGGCGATGACGGAATCTACAACCAACAACCAACAACCAGTAACTAACAACCAACAAGAAGATTATCCTTTGAGTTCGGTGCCGCCGGAAATGCGTAAAACTTTCTGGTCTCTGGCTCCGATTTTAGTGGGATTTACTTTGTATTCCGGTACTCTCTTTGCCGGGGGATTAGTTGGCCCCGCTTTTCGTTTTTTTCCCGATCTTCTCGGCATCATTTTGGTGGGGAATTTAATCTTGGGAATCTATGCCGCTTTCTTGGGATATATTGCTGGCGAAACTGGATTGAATACCGTCCTGATGGCGCGGTTTAGTTTTGGTAATATTGGCTCTCGCTGGGTCGATTTTATCCTCGGATTTACTCAGATTGGTTGGTATGCTTGGGGATCGGGACTGATTGCCGATCTGCTCAATCAAACGATGGGATTTCCTCCATCTTGGAATTGGTTGTTGATTATTCTCGTGACCTATGGGTTCTGTGTTACGGCTTATTTGGGTTACGCTGCTTTGGATTGGTTGAGCCGTATTGCCGTTCCCGCGATCGCGATTTTAATGCTCTGGAGTTTGACAATTTCTACGGGGGAAGTGGGTGGTTTTTCAGGTTTGCAAGCGATCGCTCCTCAAGCTGAATTGTCTATCCCTGCTGCCATTACGATTGTAGTGGGAACGTTTATTTCTGGCGGCACTCAAGCCACGAATTGGAGTCGTTTTGCCAAGTCGGGAAAACTGGCCGCGATCGCCACATTACTAGCCTTTTTCTTGGGCAATGGTTTTCTGATTTTTAGCGGTGCTTATAGTTCTCTCGCTTACGGCGATGCCGATATCGTGAAAGTCATGGTGCAGCAAGGCTTGTTAGTTTGGGGTGCAATTCTGTTCTTGCTCAATATGTGGACGACCCAAGATAATACGATTTATGCTTTCTCTGTCGCTGGTGCCCATGCGTTTCGCACGGAAAAGCGTCATTTACTGGTTTTAGGCGGTGCAACGGTTGCCTTGGCGCTAACCTTTGGCGGCATTTACGAAAGTAATGCTTTCGTGCAATTTCTCCTTCTCTTGGGAACATTTATTCCTCCCATTGGCGGTATTATCGTGGCAGATTATTGGCTTTGTCATAAAGGAAATTTCCCCGATTTAGCAGCAAAACAACCGCCGTTTAATTGGCTGGGAATCGTCGCTTATCTTGGTGCCTCAGCGATCGCCTATTTTGCCCCCGGAATTACACCCATTAACGGCATTATCGCGGCTGTAATTTTATATTTTCTGTTGTACAAGGCGATCGGCAACAAACAAAAAACAACCCGTAACGAATAGTAACCCACCCCCAACCCCCTCCCAAGAGAGGGAGAGCAAGAGGAGAAATTAATTTCTCTTTTCCCCCCTTACGAAGGGCAGGGCTGTTTCATTGAAAAAAGAAAAATAAACGATGCACATCATGGGCAAGATGGCGAAGTCCTTTAGTAATAGAGCTAAAACCATGATGACGAAA